>JAQGLQ010000361.1 GCA_028292785.1 Noviherbaspirillum sp.
ATACCCTGCCGCCGCCGCCTGCATCGCCGTGCGCCGATGACTCTGCAGGTCGCGCGTGTTGTAAAGATGACCAACTTGACACGCCTCAAAGCCGTGCGTCCCCCGAGCCCCTACCCTTGCTTCACACAATAAACAAAAACGGACTTAAGGGAGAACACCATGCGCGGCCCATTATTTGTCGCCTGCCTTTCACTTGTCGTTGCAGCTTGCGGCGGAGGCGGCGGTGCAGGCACTGCGTCGCCGGCTTCCGGCAGCGGCCAGACCCAGCAGCAAACATCCGCCGCTTCCGGCACGAACCTCCAGGCAACGCAAACCACATCGACCGCTGTTTCCGGTGCTTCGACCAGTGCGCCGATGAATGTCCAGAGTTCGACCAACGGCACCCAAGTCGTGAATACCGCGGCGCCGGCAGCCGTCGTTCCAGGCAGCGCAACGCAAACCATCGTCGCAAGCGCTCCCGCGCCGCAACAGCCGCTGAACCGGTCCGGCGTCGATCAGCCCGATGACCTGCACGGCGCGCAGGTGCACCTGGTGTATGCCATTCCGGCCGACGGCGTCGATCACGCATTCGATCTGTCGGAAACCATTGCCAACACGACCGGCTCGTACAACAACTGGCTGGCGCAGCAGACCGCCGGCAACCGGTTGAAGATCGATACCTATCAGGGGCGGCTCGACGTCACCTTCGTCAGGTTGCCGAGGTCCGATGCCGCTTACGATGCCTTCGGCTACAACAAGAGAGATGTCATCGAAGCCGACATGAGAGCCATGCGACAGGTGAATCCGGACAAGATCTATGCGGTCTACTATGACGGCGGTAACGTCAATACCTGCGCCGACGCGCCGCATCCGCCGGCGCTCGCCGGCCAGGTGGCCGTGCTGTACATGCGCGGCGCGGTGCCCGGCTATATGCCTTGCCAGGATAATCCGTATGCTGCCGGTCCGACCGCGGCGCCAGGCTATCTCGACTTCACCATGCTGCACGAGATCCTGCACACCATGGGCGCGGTGGACGACCGGGCGCCCAATGCCGTGCTGAACGGCCATGTGAATACCGATCCGACCGACCTGATGTATGCCGGACCGCTGCCATGGAATCCGAGCGTGCTCGACTCCACCAAGGCCAATTACTACAACCCGAACGGGTTGGCGGGAGGGCTGTTCAATCTGGCCAATTCGCTGTACCTGATGCGCTAGCCCGGTGGCTCGCGCCTTGTGCCTGTTCCACGGGCGCGGGCCACGATATTTCCGCGCAGCACGGTTTTAACTTTCTCCTCAGTCTCGTTGCCGGGAGCAAGTCATTGATAAAACCAAAACCCTTCCCGCCTGTCCAATTTCACAATCAAAACAGAAAGGCTCTCGATTGTGGATAAAAGAAACCCGCACGAGCATGACCCGCATCATTCAGGGAGAGACAATCCGACACCGCCACGGAGGCTTCTTCGAAGAGGCTTGAAAATCGTTTTCGGACTGCTTGCGGTGACGACGCTCGGCGCCATGACAGCCGGCGGCTATTACGTCGCATCGATCATCCCCGACACGCCCAGCATCGACGACCTGCGTGAAGCGCGCAGCGCCGAACCAAGCGTGCTGCTCTCGGCCGGCGGCAATCAGCTTGCGGTATTCAGCCAGGGGCAACAGCAACGGGTCGATCTATCCATGGTATCGACCTCGGTCATCAGGGCGCTGATCGCTACCGAAGACCATCGTTTCTACGATCATCGCGGCATCGATCCCGGCCGTACCATCTCCGCCATCTTTCATACCGTCGGCGGCGCGGCACAAGGCGGATCAACCATCACCCAGCAACTCGTGCGCAACCTGTTTCCCGAAGAGATCGGACGCTCGCGCACCATCGAGCGCAAGCTGCGCGAAATCATCACCGCGATCAAGATCGAGCAGACCTACAGCAAGGACGAGATACTCGAGACCTATCTGAATTCGGTTCCGTTCCTTTACAACGTGCTGGGTATCGAGATGGCGGCGCGCACCTATTACGACAAGTCGGCGCTGGAGCTCGACGTGCTCGAAAGCGCGACGCTGATCGGCATGCTGAAGGGAACCAGCTATTACAACCCGGTCCTCAATCCCGAACGCGCGCGCAAGCGGCGCAACGTGGTGCTCGGCCAGATGGTGAAGCATGACATGCTCACTCAGGCCGAATTCGAGACGCTGCGCGACAAGCCGCTGCAGGTGCAGCTCAACCGGCCCCCCGACCCCCTGGCCGGCCCGGCGCCGCATTTCGCCGGCCATCTGCGCAAGATACTGGTGCAGTGGGCGGAAGAAAACGATTACAACCTGTACACCGATGGCCTGATCATCCACAGCACGATCGACGACCGCTTGCAGGAAGCAGCGGCGAAGGCGGTGGAGCGGCAGGCGCAAGTGCTGCAGAACATCGCCGACGTGGAATGGGGACAACAGTCGGAGCGCGTGGCTTCCTATGCGCCGGCCGCCTATGCATCGCTGCGCAAGAAAGTCGAGCCGTTTCGCCATTTCTGGAACGAGCGCCCGGAACTGCTGCATGCCTTCATCCGCGAAACGCCGGCCTACAAGAAAGCGGTCGCCGCCGGCCAGCCCGAGGCAAATGTGCTTGCGCGACTGAAATCCGACAGCAAGTTCATGGCGCAGCTGCGTGCCGCCAAAACGCGGCTCGAAGCCGGCTTCGTCGCGATCGACCCGACCACGGGCGAAGTCAAGGCATGGGTCGGCAGCCGCGAATTCAATCGCGATCAGTTCGATCATGTGGCGCAGGCCGAGCGGCAACCCGGCTCCACGTTCAAGCCCCTGGTGTACGGCGCGGCGCTCGAACAAGGCATGCGTCCCGACAAGGCGTATCAGGATGGTCCGGTGGAGATCCGCATAGCCGACGGCGGCGTCTGGCGGCCGACCGACGTGTCCGGCTCGAGCGGCCTGCCAATGAGCATGCGCGAGGGCCTGATTCAGTCGAAGAACACCATCACCGCGCAAGTGATGCGCGATACCGGCATTCCCAGCATCGTCAGGCTGGCCAAAGCCGTTGGCGTCACCCAGAGCAAGCTCGATCCCGTGCCTTCGCTATCGCTCGGCACCAGCCCGGTCACGCTGCTCGAAATGGTGTCGGCGTATTCCACCATCGCCGATAGCGGCCAGTATCGCAAGCCGCTCATGATCCGGCGCATCACCGACCGCGCGGGCACCGTGCTGGCGGAATTCGGTCCCGCCGATGGACAACCGGCTATGTCGAAAAACACGGCGGTCGAACTGATCGACATGATGCGGGGAGCGGTCACCCGCGGCACCGGCCAGATGGTGAAGACGCAGTTCGGCATTTTCGCCGATATTGCCGGCAAGACCGGCACCACGCAA
>JAQGLQ010000412.1 GCA_028292785.1 Noviherbaspirillum sp.
TGGCTGGCGATGAGACAGTCGCGATCCTCGCCATAGCGCCATGATGCCAAGCGGGCGCGGGCCTTGTGTCGCCACATGAAGTTGCCGCACATGACCGATTGGTCGAGGCCATCGATCCTCACGGTATTGTGCGCGGCGGTGCCGCGGAAGTGCGCGCGCCATTTGCCGTCGGTGTGATACGCATAGGTGCCGGGGTCGATCAGCAATTCCTTGCCGCCGGCGCATAGCGTGAATGCGAGCGCATCGGCATGGCCATGCGCGGCGATCGAGAGATAGCCGAGCGGCCCGGCGTCGGCGACGATCTTCACCTCCGCTGCATCATCGAAGTCCGCGCCGAGGATGAAATAGCCGCCATGGGTGAAGGCGCGCGTGGCGGGCCGGCCGCGATCGGCGGGAAGGGCGTCGAACACGTCGGCGCCGATGTCGCCGGTGAGCCAGCGGCTCTTGTCGTCGAACAGCCCGGCCCTGCGCTTGAAATCACGCCGGCGGAATATCACGGCGCCGGTCGCCAGCAGCGAACGATACACATGGGAATCCGGCTCCGGCGAAAAGCGCACCATCACCGCGTCATCCGAGTCGCCGATCATCGGCACGTTGCCGGCGCCATCCATCATTGCGAGGATGAAGTCGAGCATCGCTTCCAGCCGTTTCCAGTAAGCGCCGGAGAAGGCGATATCGTTCTGCCTTCCGCACAACGCGCACAGCAGCATCATGTCGGCTACTTCATGGTGATACCAGATCGCCTGTTCGAGATTGACGCCATCGGCACCGTTCTGCCGCAGCGCTTCTTCCTCCAGTCCTCTCTTCGCCAGTTTCCGCCACCTGGCGCTGCGTCGCCAGCAAGGCCATGTCACGGCGCCGATGAACAGTCCCATGTATTCGCCGAACAGATGATTGTTCGCCGAAGAAAAGCGCGACAGATAGCCCGCGATGAAATGGCAATGCTGGTAGATGGAAATGAGCCAGCGGCGCCGGAATTCCTTGCCCTCGCCGTCGAACGGAAAACCGTCGGGCCCGCCGAGCAAGTGCCATGCGACCGACCAGTTCACCAGGCGGATGCCGTGTTCCAGCGCGCAGGTCCAGTTCGGGCCGAGCGGGTACCGGCATTGCTCGAACCATGATTCCAGCAGACGCCGGCAGCCTTCCGCATAGCGCTCCCGGCCGGACAGATGGAAGGCCTGCGCGAGCGTCACGAGCGCATGGTGGCGGTTGAGTTCCCACAGGTATTTGATATCGCCGACCAGCGTCTCGTCGCGATAATCGAGATCCTTGCCGAACACCGGCGGCGCTTCGATGCCGGTCTTCGGATCGCGGTTCCAGCGCGGCGGAAATCCGAGCGCCGCGCCGCGCAAGGCGAACAGATCGAACTGTCCGGCGAGGATGCGCTCGGCCGCGTCCAGATAGCGTGCGGCATCGAAACCTGAAGGCGCGATGCCGAGCCAGCCGCGTCCCCACTTCGGCTCGGTCGGCGGCGGGCACGAAGCGGTGCCCCGGCCGCTGCGCTCCATCCTTGCCTGCACGGCCCTTCCCGCGCGCCAGGCGATTTCCGCCGCGCTCATCGTGCGCAGCCGCGAGACCATCCAGTTCAGCGCGGGCATTATGGTGTTCCCGAGGCGGGCTCATCGGCGCGGCATGCGCCAAGCCGCCGATACAGCATTTCGATCTGCGGCAGCACGCGCGCCGCCGAAAAGCTGCTTTCGATTTTCACGCGGGCCGCCTCGCCCATGCGGCGCCTGATTTCGGCATTTGACAGCAGCATGTCGAGCGCGTCAGCCAGCGCGGGTATGTCGCCGGGGGCGACGACCGCTCCTTCCAATCCGTGGGTCACCGCTTCGGGGATGCCGCCGACCGGAGTGCATACCACCGGCAGTCCGGCGGACATGGCTTCCAGCACGCTCATCGGCAAGGCTTCGCAATAGGAGGGCAGGGCATAGACCGATGCGCCGTCGAGCAGCGCCGACTTGCCAGGACCGGAAACCCATTCCAGCACCTCGACATGCGCCTGCAAGCCCAGGCGTTCCACCGAAGCCCTCACCTTGTCCACTTCACCATCGCCGGCCATCCGCAATTTGACGTGCGGATGCCTCGTCACGAGGAGGGCTGTCGCTTCGAGCAGATCGTAGGCGCCCTTGCGCTTGCCGAGCTGTCCGAGAAACAGGATGCCCGCCGGTTCGCGCAGCGCGGCATCGCTCGCGGGCGGCACGACGACCGGATTGTAGATCGGTACGATCAGCGGATTGCGCGAGATGCGCCGCGCCCATTCCTGCCAGCTGGCCGACAGCACGATGATGGCGCTCACGCGATCGAACAGCGCGCGTATCGCCCATCTGCGCAGGGCGCCGCCGTCGCGATGAAACTCGGCGAAGTCGGCGCCGTGCAGATGCAGGACCGCGGGCACCCCGGCGAGCAGCGTAGGACACACGAACAGCAGCTTGCGCCAGAAACTCATGCCGGTGGAGACATGGACATGCGCCAGCGCCACCTTGCGGCGCATGAGCAGGGAGGAATATCGAAGCAGGGCCGCGATGCACAGGCGCAGCTTCAGCAATACGCCGCCGTCGCCATGGGTGCTGATATAGATGATCTGGAACCGTTCGAACAGGCCGGCTTCGCGATAGACATTCACCACCGAGGAAATTCCGCCCCGGGTCGCGAAACCGGTGCCGAGCATGACGATGCGTTTGGATTTGTTCATGGCTGGCAATCATTGCGCGCCGAAATAGTGGCCGGTATCGAGATGCTGGATCAGCATCCGCAGTTTGCCGCGCGCGGTGCGCGCTATGCGGTCGACCCGCACCGCTTCCACTTCGCAGCCGTTGTGCGTCTTGCGTTCGAGGTTTTGCGCGAAACGCCGGAGCGCCGCTTCGCACAGGCTGCGCGGCGCGGCGATCCTTGCCACGATGCGGCCGGGAATGCGCTGTTCGAACTGGATTGCCTCTATGCCCTCCAGTTCCGGGTCGCGCGGAATCTCCGTCAGGGAATTCACCGACATCAGCCGCCGATCGCGGCAGACAATGAATTCCTGCATCCTGCCCTCGATGCGCTCGACCACGGGAAAGGCCGGCAGCAAGGGGTGCGGACTGCGGCCAAGCACCGCCATGTCTCCGGTGCGGTAGCGGACCAGCGGCATCACCCGGTTATCGAAACCGGTGCCGACCATCTCTCCCGCAATGCCCGGCTGCGTCACCGGCTTGCCCGCATGATCGACCAGTTCGAGATGCCCATATTGCGGCCAGAAAAAATAGCGGTCATCGTCCGCCATGCTGGCCCCCATCAGCACGCGCTCCGAATGTCCGTAGTGCTTCAATACCGGGCAGCTGAACACTGCCCTGATCGCGGCCATGTGATGGTCGAGCACGTTTTCGGAATACAGCATGATGCCCTCGATCCGGCTCGCCGCATCCGGCGCCGGATGTGCGGCGAGCCAGAGCGCCAGCGGATAGATGGTGGATGGATACGCCTGTATGAAGCGCGGCTTCCAGATGCGCATCGCTTCGACATAGCGCGGCAGATACTCATGCGCGAGATGGTCGGAGCTGAGGATCAATTGCTTCCTGATCGGTTCCAGCATCCACAGCGTGGCCTGCGTGTCTTGCGTCGCGGCACCCGGCACCGCATGGCCGCGCATCGACAGCGTCAGGCCGCGCCCGTCGAGGCCGGCGCGGCGATGGAACCGTTCCATGAAGGCGTATTCCTTCGCGCGGGTCACGCCTTTGTGAAGATAGAAGGTCATCGGCACGGCGGTTGAACCGCCGGTAAATACTTTCATCGCGAGCTCATGACGGACGGCAGCCGACATGTAGCGCCGCGGATCGCGCCTGATGTCGTCCTTCGATACCGTGGGCAATGCTTGCAGCACCTCGTCGCATGCTGCGGCGCCGGCGTCATCATATGCGTCGAGCCGGCCAATGAGCTCCCCATATTCGCGGTATGCGGGCACGCTGAGCAGCGCATGGCGCAGGGTGCCCGCGAGTTTCCGCATCGCCAGCCGGCGCAGCGCATCCTCGGGCTGCCATGCGGCTTCGCGCAGGAAACGCCAGTAGTGCCGTCCGTAGCGCAGGGAAACCGGTACCAGCGAGTAAGCCCGGCCCAGCGAATTCTTTACCCATCGCGGCGAGCCGAGATAGGTCGACAGCAAGGGATGCAGCAAGTCTTCTACCATGATCGCCACGCCTGAATGGAGTCGGTCGGCTTACACCGTAGCGGTTCAACGCATGCATCCCTTAGATATCGATCAAGCCTGGCATTGCGCTGATCGTGGCGGCGGCCCGAACATGCAGGTGCATTTGAGAGGCCGCAACGGAAAAGGCATCGGTTCTGGCGCCGCGCCGATGCATCAATATAGTGATACGCACGCCATCGGCGGCGCGCCGGCAAGCATGATGCAGGCAACGGTGCCATGGAAAGTAGCTGGCGGAAACGGCAGGTATATCAACGGGGTACAGCATGAGAAACATTGTCGTCGTCGCCCAGGGCAAACCCGTCATCATGCAGGTGCTTCTGGCCGTCCACAGTTTCACCGACGCCAACTGCAACGTCGTATGCAACAAGGGAACGCGGCTGTTGCGCTTCTCGAACCTGTGCTCGGATTACATGGAAGCGGACTTTTACGGAGCGGACGACGACGGGTTTGTCGTCCATGTCAATCGCATGGCCGACGCCATGCCGGACCTGACGCTGATCCCCGCCGACTGCGCCGGCACGCGCATGGTCAACCGGGTGCGCGGGCGGCTGAACGGGGCCGTCATTCCCATTCCCGATACGACCATGCTCGATCGGCTGGAAAACAAGTGGCGCTTTTATCGCTTTTGCGAGGAGCACGGATTGCGCGCGCCGCGGACGCGCTACATCGGCGCGAAAGCCGATCTCGATTTCGCATCGACCGCGCGGGATCTGGGCCTGCCCTTCATTGTCAAGCCGGTCGCCGAGCAGGGTTCCAACGGCGTGCTGGTCATTACGAGCGAAGCCGACTATGAAGAAAAAATCCGCGCGAACGACGCTTACCAGCATGCGCGCCTGATCGCGCAGCGCTACATCCGCGGCACCGACGTCGGCCTCAACCTGCTGGCCCTCCATGGCAAGGTCGCCGCGCTGGCGATACAGCAACCCATCGATCAGCATCTGGTCGGATCGCGCATCCGCTTCTTCGCCAACGATTATCTGGAAAGCGTTGCGCACCGGCTGTCCGAAGCGATCGGCTATCACGGTGTGATGAATGTGGATGCGCGTATCGAGGACGGCACCGGCAGGGTTTATCTGTTCGAATCGAATCCGCGTTTCTGGCGTACCCTGAGCGCCTCGGTGTGGTGCGGATTGAATTTCGTGGCCGAAAGCATGGAGGCTTCAAGGCCCGCGCAAGGCGTACGCAAGTTGACCTCGGGCACCGCGAACACGTTTCATCATCCGCTGTTCCGTCCCTCGCAGTGGCGCTATGCGGCAGCGCGCGACCATCGCGGAAGGATGGTGCGCCGGATGATGTGTGATTTCACTCTTCTGGCGAGTTCCGCCAAGGCGCTGCTGTTGACGGCACTGCGCCACGGCAGCCAGCGCACGGTGGCGGCGCGCATGCAGCCGCGCGCAGCGGGACTTATTCGGGCTTCGCGCCGGAAGATTTGACCGCCCCCGTCCAGCGGCTGATTTCCGATCTGACATGAGCGGTAAGTTCGTCGGGCGAACTGCCGATCGGCAGCGCGGCGAGGCCGGCCAGCTTTTCCTTCATCTCCTTCGTTCCGAGCGCCTTGATCGCCGCGCCGCCGATCTTGTCCACCACCGCTTTCGGGGTGCCGGCCGGCGCGAACAGCGCGAACCATCCCGTCACCTCGAAGCCGCCCATGCCGGATTCGGCGAAGGTCGGGATATCGACGCCAGGCACGCGCTTGGATGCGGCGACCGCCACCGGCTTCACCCTGCCGGACTTGATCTGCGATAGCACGCTGGTAATGTCGGCCGAGATGAAATCGACCTCGCCCGACATCACCGCCACCGTCGCCGGCGCCGAGCCCTTGAACGGCACATGCAGGAAATCGAGCTGCGCCTGGGTCTTCAGCATTTCTCCGGCCAGATGCTGCACCGATCCAATGCCGGCGGAGCCGAAAGTCATGCCGGGATGGGATTTGGCATACCGGATGAATTCCGCGAGATTGCCGATCGGAAGATTCGGATTCACCACCAGCACATGCGGCACGGTCGCCAGCAAAGAGATCGGCGCAAAATCCTTGATGGCATCGTATTGCAGCTTCGGATACATGGCGGGATTGATGCCGTGGGTCGTGGTAGAAGCCATCAGGATGGTGTAGCCGTCCGGCGCGGCGCGCGCCACCGATTGCGTACCGATGATGCCGGATGCGCCGGCCTTGTTCTCGACCACCACCTGCTGGCCCCATTCCTCGCTCAGCTTCTGCGCCAGCGTGCGCGCGATGATATCGATGCCGCCGCCGGGCGGAAACGGCACGATCAGCTGGATCGGCCTGGTGGGATAAGCCTGCGCCAGGGCATTGCCCGCGCCGAGCAGCGCAAGGGCCGCGGCGGCCAGTTTCAGAAGTGAGCGACGATGCATGGTGATTCCTATTCGTTGGCGAGAATCAGTGGGACGAAGAGTTCGTCGATGTTCGATCGTTTGCTGGTGAAGCGTTGATCGAACAGGTACTGGTCGAGCGCTTCAATGGTCGGGCGGTTCGGTTCCACGCCGTAGGGCCAGGGGTCCTTGCCGAACACCGCATCCATTTCGTCGAGATCGTCGAACAGCCACGGTAGCATGTAGCGGTTGGTGCCGGAAAAGCGCATCTGCTCCAGGCACCAGTCCTTGGCCTGCACGAAGGCCTTGTACATGCTTTCCGCGATCCATGGCTTGGCGGCGAGCAGTTCCTCGCGGATCACGACGGTATGCATCATCGGAAAGATGCCGGTCTTGCGGTAATACTCCTGCTCCACCCTGCGCGCATCGGGAAACAGTTTCGCGATATCGGGATGGTGCCCCATCGCCGCCGGCCGCCGCGCGCCGATGCAGGCATCCAGTTCGCCGTCGACCAGCATCTGGTTGAGCGTGGTCTCGGAAACGAAATCGATTTTCAGCGGACCTGGCGGCCGGATATCGAGGGAATTCTGTTCGCGCGCCGCGTTCATTCCGCCTTCGAACCAGTGGATGCTGTCGAGATCGACGCCGTATTCATGCTGCAGCATGCCGCGTATCCATACCGCCGCCGTCTGCCGGTATTCCGGGACGCCGATGCGCTTGCCGTGGAGGTCCTTCGGAGCGGTGATGCCGGAGCGCTTGTTGATGAAGACGTAGCCGTGGCGGAACAGGCGCACCGGGAATACCGGCAGCGCAATGAACGGGAAATTGCCTTTCTGGCGTGCCTGGATGTACATCGACATAGACATCTCGGCGAGATCGAAGGAGTGCTTCTTGATCATGCGCGCGAAGATCTCGGGCGGGGACTGGATGGAGAGATAGGTCAGGTCGATGCCTTCGGGGCGGACCACGCCGTTTTGCAGGGCTTCCATGCGATCGTAGGGGCCGCAGGCGAGAGTGAGGGGGAGGTTTGCCAATGTGTTTCCTTATTGTGAATACCGTTTTTGCGTGCGCCTGCCTGGCTTCTTCCCCGCTAGGGGTAAGGCTGAGATGAGGCTGAGCGTTCGGGACACGGATTTGTCGTCCCGGGCCGCCCGCTCCTTCGTCAAACAATAAACGTAATGTTATAAAGCGGCAGATCGCGATTGATCAGATTTACCTTCTTTTGCCTGATGCGCCAGCCGTTCCCGTCGCCCGTGCGCGTCAGCAGATATTCCGCCCGGCCCGCAAGCATCCGTTGCTGGCCCAGTCCGAGCTGCGACAGGTCGCCGGGCCGCAATTCGATCAACATCAGATTGCAATGCACGCGCACCTGTCCCTCGTCGGCATCGGCGACCGCGACGTTGGCGATGTTGTGCAGCGTGCGCGATACCGGGTCCTGCGCATGCGCCCGCGTGCGAGTGATGCGGTACACGCGCTCTTCCAGACGCGCGTGGTCATCGTAAATCAGGGACGGTTCGAAATCGGGATCGCCATCGACAGTGGGAAGCCAGTACAGGCAGTCGTCGGTGAACAGTTCCAGCCACTGCTGGAACTGGTTCTCGTCGAGCAGGCGCGCTTCTTCGATCAGGAATACCTCGGCTTCTTCTCGGGTCATCCTCATGCCGCCGCCCCCTGTGCCATGAGGCGTTTCCATTCGCGGTAGGCGGCGCGCTGCGGCGCTTCGTCGGTGGTATGGCCGCCGATATGCTTGCCGTTTTCGACAGTCTCGCGGTGCAGGCCGCGATGCATGAGCACCCAGTCCACGCCTTTGGCTTTCATGCCGGTCTGGCTGGTGACGAATACTTCCATGTCGTCGGGGGCGCCGAAGCCGGCCGGGCCGAAGAAGCGCTCATGCGTGCGCAGGCGCTCGCGGTTGAGATCGTCATCCACGCCGCCGAGCAGGGTCGGCTGCATCACCACCACCGTCTCGTCGACCGATAGCGGCTTGATCACGCGGATGTGCGATTCGAACAGAAACAGGTTGGGAAAGATCAGCAGGTTGCGCTGCCCGAGGATCTCGTCGGTGCGTTCGGCGCCATAGCTCTTCTCCAGCTGCGCGTGGAAACCGGAAAGCCGGGCGTCGCGGTATTCGAACTGTCCCGCCATGCCGCCGCTGGGGCGATCGATGAACCCGTCGCCGTGGCTGAGTCCGACCACCGAGCCGGTGTTGCGCAGGGCCTTCACGGTGCCGACCTTTTGCTGGCCCGCGAATTCGACCACTTTCAGGAACGACTCATGCACATAGTTGCCGTGGTAGCCGTCGGTGCCGTTCTCCATCTGGAATTTCCAGTTGGCCGGATAGGAAAACTGGTGGGCGCCGCGGGTGACGGTGATGGTGCCGGTCGGCGAGCGTTCCACCCACAGGTCGATATAGGGCCGCACATCCGCCAGGCGTTGAGCCAGCGTTTCGCCGCCCGGGCGCAGGCGGGCGAAGATCAGCCCGCGATAGGAATCGACCTCGGCTTGCGCGAGCCCGAGGCTGGCATGGTCGAGCTGCTTGTAGCCGCTCGCCTGCGCGGTCGACACCAATGCGCCATCGCTTCCATAAGTCCAGTTGTGATACGGGCAGCGGAAGTAGTCGGTATTGCCGCGCCGCAGGCGGCTCACGACCGAACCGCGATGGCGGCAGCGATTCAGCATCACATGGACCTTGCCGTCGGCGGCGCGGCTGACAATCGCCGGCTGGGTGCCGATGGTGGTGGTGATGTAATCGCCCGGGGCGGGCAGTTCGGATTCATGCGCCACGTAGACCCAGGTGGTTTCGAAGATGCGCTGCATCTCCAGTTCGAACACCGACGGGTCGGTATAAATGTCGGTGCGAACGCGAAATTCGCTCGGGTCGTCTACGACCAGCGCGTCGGGTGAAACTGTCATGCCAGGACTCCTGAAATCAAACCTGAAAAACTACCAGCCGACAAACTCAGCAAAATGTGACAATGTTACCGATAGTTAGCAAAAAGTGTAGCATGCGTGTGACGGTCGCGCTTGGCGACTGATGATCGAACCTAGGAGAAATGCTGATGAAAGCTCTGCTGGCCGCCTTGGCTCTTGTATGTGTTATTCCGGCGCAGGTCCTTGCCGCCGATAATCCCGCTTCCAATTATCCGAACAAGCCCATAAAGCTGATCGTTCCCTATACCGCCGGCGGCGGCTACGATGTGGTCGCGCGTCTGCTCGCGCAGCGCCTGTCCGAGCGCTGGGGACAGCAGGTTCTGGTCGACAACCGGGCAGGCGCCAATGGCAATATCGGCGCCGGCATGGTCGCCAAGGCCGTTCCCGATGGCTACACCCTGCTACTGGGCGGCATCGGTCCCAATGCGATCAACCCCAGCATCTACGGCGACAAGACCGGGTAC
>JAQGLQ010000430.1 GCA_028292785.1 Noviherbaspirillum sp.
GCCGATCACCTTGATCGGCGAAGTCGCCACGCCGTCCACGACTTCGATTTCGCGGTTCTGCGGAATGCCCTTGGCGAATTCCATGGCATGCACCTTGCCGTCGCGGCGCACGGTCAGCTTGAGCAGCTTGGACAGGCCGTTGACGCAGGAGACGCCCACGCCGTGCAGGCCGCCGGAAACCTTGTAGGAGTTCTGGTCGAACTTGCCGCCGGCATGCAGTTCGGTCATCACGATTTCTGCTGCGCTGCGCTTGGGATCGTGCTTGTCGTCCTACTTGATGCCGGTCGGGATGCCGCGGCCGTTGTCGGTGACCGAGATCGAATTGTCGGCGTGGATGGTCACATGGATTTCAGTGCAATGGCCGGCGAGCGATTCGTCGATGGAGTTGTCGAGCACCTCGAATACCAGATGGTGCAGGCCCGTGCCGTCAGAGGTGTCACCGATGTACATGCCGGGGCGCTTGCGCACCGCTTCCAGACCTTCGAGGATCTGGATCGAGGATGCGCCGTACTGATTTTGCTGCGGCTCGTTGTTGGTTTCTTGAGGGATCGCGGACATGGCTGCCTTCTGAAAGAACGGTTGCTGCTTAAAAAGCAAGATTTCTAAAACGTGGCAAAGGGGCTCGCTGACTGCAGCGGCCCCTTTTTGTCTGGTATTGCAAGCAGGCTCAAATGCGCATTGGCATCACGACATATTTGAAGTCTGCGTTTTCCGGCACGGTGATCAGCGCCGATGAATTGGCGTCCCCGAGTGCGATGTTGACGTTGTCGCATTTGAGGTTGTTCAGCACGTCGAGCAGATAGGTGACGTTGAAACCGATATCGACACTGTCGCCGCCGTAGTCGATTTCGAGCTCTTCGACCGCCTCTTCCTGATCGGCGTTGGTCGAGCTGATCTTCAGGCTGCCCGGCGCAACGATCCAGCGCACGCCCTTGAACTTGTCGCTGGTCATGATGGCGGTGCGTTGCAATGCATGCAGCAACTGCAGGCGGTCGATGGTGAAGTCGTTCTTGTAACCCTTCGGTATCACCCGGGTGTAGTCGGGGAATTTGCCTTCGACGAGCTTGGAAATCAGCTCGATGTCGGCAAAGGTCAGCTTGACCTGGTTGTTGGCGATTTCGATCTGCACCTGATCGTCGAGGTCCTCCAGCAGACGCTGCAATTCAAGGATGGTCTTGCGCGGAATGATCACATCCTGGCGCGGAAAATCCTGTTCGGTTTCGACCTGACAGAAAGCCAGCCGATGGCCATCGGTCGCGACGGCGATCACGTTTTTGCCGTCGACGACGAGCAGCAGTCCGTTCAGGTAATAACGGATGTCCTGCTGGGCCATCGCGAAGTGCACGGTATTGAAGAGATGCTTCAGCGTCTTCTGCGGCAAGGTGACCTTGGCGTTGTACTGCTCGGCCTGCGCCACTGTCGGAAATTCCTCGGCGGCCAGCGTCTGCAGCGAAAAGCGCGACTTCCCGCTCTGTACTGTCATGCGCTTATTGGCGAGCGACAGCGATACGTCGCCGGAATCGGGCAACGCGCGCAGGATGTCGAGCAGCTTGCGCGCGGCCACGGTGGTGGCGGCGATCTCCGCGCCGCTGCCGACTTGCGCGTGCGTCGTGATCTGCACCTCGATATCGGTGGACAAGAAAGACACTTTCTCGCCGTCCTTGCGTATGAGGATATTGGCCAGAATCGGCAATGTGTGCCGACGCTCGACAATACCGCTCACAATTTGCAGAGGCCGGAGAAGCGTGTCCCGCTGGGCTTTTACCAATTGCATGCTTTTATCCCTGTAATAATGTTGATTCGATGTTTTACGGATCAGGCTCGAGGCTTCGGTTTCAGCAGTTTTGCCACGTTAGAAATGCCAAACCGCTCTATTTTGACAGATGATGCATAAAATAAACAAAACGGGCGCGTCGTGATTTTGTGCCAGCGCCGGCCCGATATTGCCATTCACTTATCCACAGGTCGCTAGGCAGCGCTCCTTTACCCCTTCAGCGTCTGTTCCAGTACATGCAGCTCATGGTTGCATTCCGGGCTCTTGCTGCGGTCCGCAGCGATCTTGCGCACGGCATGCAGCACGGTCGTGTGGTCGCGGCCGCCGAACAGTTCCCCGATTTCCGGCAGGCTTTTCTGCGTCAATTCCTTGGCGAGATACATGGCGATCTGTCGCGGACGGGCGATATTCGCCGGACGTTTTTTCGAGTACATGTCCGCGACCTTGATGTTGAAGAAGTCGGCGACGGTCTTCTGAATGTTCTCCACCGATATCTGTCTATTTTGGACCGAAAGCAGATCTTTCAATGCTTCCTTGACAACGTCGATCGTAATGTCTTTGCCGTGAAAGCGCGAATAGGCAAGGATCTTGCGCAACGCTCCTTCGAGTTCGCGCACGTTCGAGCGCAGATGCTTGGCCACGAAAAACGCCACGTCGTCGGACAGCACGGCACCTTCCTGGCTCGCTTTTTTAAGCAGGATGGCAACCCGCATTTCAAGCTCCGGCGGCTCGACCGCGACCGTCAGCCCGGAGTCGAAACGCGAAATCAGCCGGTCGTCCATGCCTGTGATTTCTTTTGGATAGGTATCGCTGGTGATGATGATCTGGTTCTTGGCGGCGATCAGCGCTTCAAAGGCATAGAAGAATTCTTCCTGCGTCCGGCTCTTGCCGGCGAAGAACTGGATATCGTCGATCAGCAGCAGATCGAGCGAATGGTAATAGCGCTTGAAATCGTCGAATCCCTTGCGCTGGTAAGCGGTCACTACGTCCCGAACATACTGTTCAGCGTGGATATACCGGATTCGGACGTTTGGGTTCTCGGCCATTACCTGATTGCCGATTGCGTGGATCAGGTGCGTCTTGCCTAGTCCCACGCCGCCATACAGGAACAACGGGTTGTAGGAAACGCCCGGATTATTGGCTACCTGGATGGCCGCCGCGCGCGCCAGCTGGTTGGCCTTGCCGGTCACGAAGCTGTCGAATGTCAGCGCGGTATTGATCCGGCTTTGGTCGCGTCGGGTGGAGTTCTCCGCAGCCGGCGGCTCGAGTCGATCGGACATGTAGATCGGCGGTTCGGCGGCGCCGTTGCCATTTGCGACCGCCATCGCCGGCGCCGGCGCCGGCTTCTTTGCCGCCGTGCCGCGCGGATCGAGCACGAACAGCACCTCGACCGGGGCCTGCCAGTAATCCGAGGCGAGCGAGGTGATGCGGCTGGCGAACTGTGTCTTCACCCAGTCGAGCTTGAACCGATTCGGCGCCGCGATGCGAAGCCGTCCTTCCTCGTAATCGAGGGGCGCGAGCGGCTTGATCCATGCGCTAAATTGTTGAGGCGTGAGTTCCTGCTCCAGCAGGGTGGAGCAGGTTTGCCAAAAATTTTCCATGAATCCGTTCTAATCAAAGGGTGTAGATGAACCGATCGCGGCGCATGATGGTCAACCGGTTCGCCCTCTGTGAAAATCCGCTGGGCCGGACAATATAGCCGGCACAACGGATTTTCAGAGAGAGGCCGGGTTGCACGAAATTCGTCCAAGGCGCGGACCCACAATCCTTTCTATTCTACCCTTCCCGGGGCAAGTTATCCACAGGGGGATGCCTGCAAGCCACATGCCGCCGCCATCCGCTTTTTCGCGCAGGCAAGCCAAGTGATTGACAAACAGGCGTAAAATACTGTCTAATTCAGGGTTCACTACTCGCTATGTTGCTCCGTGGCTGTTACGGCGGCACCAGTCAGGCGAGGGGCGTGACTGAACCAACCTTTTTCTGCTGATTAGCGAGACCCATAATGAAACGTACTTACCAACCTTCCGTCGTCCGCCGCAAGCGCACCCACGGCTTTCGTGCACGCATGGCAACCCGCGGCGGCCGCACTGTGCTGAACGCACGTCGCGCCAAGGGCCGCAAGCGCCTGGCTTCTGTTTAAGCCAAGCACCGCACCGCCCAAGCTGCTGGCGTGACCGAGGATTATTCACGCGCGCGGCGAATCGTCAAAACGGATGAATTTTCATCCGTTTTTCGTTTGCGGCCCGCATACCGGACGGCGCATTTCGTTCTTTATACGCGCAGCAACCGGCTGACGCACGCCCGTCTCGGGATCGTCGCCGCCAAACGGTTCGCGCCGCGCGCGGTCACCCGCAACACGATCAAGCGCGTCACGCGCGAACTATTCCGGCAGTCCGACTTGCCGGCCATC
>JAQGLQ010000451.1 GCA_028292785.1 Noviherbaspirillum sp.
TCGACTTTCAGGCGATGCACCTGCAGGTCGATAGCTGGCTGCAGCTTCTGCTGCAGCGCGGCCTTACCCCGGTTCAGCATTTTTCGACACTGATCGGGTATTCGAGGGATGAATACCTGCTGATCAAGATGCCCGTTGAGAATGGCACGCCGCTGCTTTTGCGTGAAGGAGAACTGTTGACCATACGAGTATTCTCCGGGATGACGGTGTGTTCCTTCGAAGCGACCGTGATGCGCTCGTTCTTTCATCCGTTTTTCTATGCCCATCTGACGTTTCCCAAGGTGATCCAGGGAGCGAGCCTGCGACGGGCGATGCGGATCAAGGTCAGCATGCCAGCCGAAGTAAAAAAAACCGGGGCCGATGGGAATCCGGTCAGCACTCCCGTTTTTCTCGGGAACCTCAGCATTTCCGGCGCGCTCGTCGAGTCCGGAAAACCCCTCGGCGAAAAGGGTGATGCACTCCAGTTGTCGTTCGCGATCACCACGCAGTTTGACGATCACGAAGTGCGTGTCGATGCGAGGGCGACCATCCAGAACGTGCAATACAAGCCAGCGTCCGTCGGGCATGATGAAAAATATATCTACGGCGTTCAATTCGACGACCTCGACGCGACGCACAAGATCATGCTGCAGAATCTCATCTATCAGGCGCTCATAGAAGACAGGCAGAAGCTTCTATAATCAGGTGAGCGCCGACGTCACTTTCAGCACTTCGTCGGCGGTAGTCACGCCTTCCGCGATCTTCATCGCACCCGCAATGCGCAATGGCCTCATGCCATCGCTGATGCTTTGCCTCCTGAGCGCGTGGATATCGGTTTCCGGTCTGATCAGTTGCGAGAAGGGTTGGGTCACCGAAAGCAGTTCATACAATCCGGTGCGGCCGCGATAGCCTGTCTGGCGGCATTCGGGGCAGCCGACCGGCCTGTATATCGTCGATGGTTTGGGAACATTCCATCCTTCGCTCAGGCTGTCCCAGATATCGTCCATCAATTCGCCGCCGGGCGCCTTGCAGTCGCGACAAAGGGTGCGCACCAGCCGTTGCGCCATGATGCCGATCAGGGTCGCTTCAAGCAGGTAGTAGGGCACGCCGAGTTCCAGCAGGCGCATGACGGCCGAGGGCGCATCGTTGGTATGCAGGGTCGATAGCACGAGGTGGCCGGTCAACGCTGCCTGGATCGCCATTTCGGCCGTTTCAAGATCGCGGATCTCGCCGACCATGATGATGTCGGGATCCTGACGCATCAGCGCGCGCACGCCGTCGGCGAACGACAGGTCGATGCCGTGCTGCACCTGCATCTGGTTGAACGCCCCTTCCACCATTTCGATCGGGTCTTCGACGGTGCAGACATTGACCTCGGGCGTCGCCAGTGCCTTCAGCGTGGTGTAGAGCGTGGTGGTCTTGCCGGAGCCGGTCGGGCCGGTCACGAGAATGATGCCGTGCGGCCGGGCCGTGAGCGCATCCCAGCGCCTGGCGTCGTCCGGCGGAAAGCCGAGTTCCGGCAAGGTCTTGACCACGACTTCCGGATCGAAAATCCGCATCACGAGTTTTTCGCCGAAGGCGGTCGGCAAGGTGGACAGGCGCAGCTCGATTTCCTGTCCTCCGGCCGCGCGTGTCTTGATGCGTCCGTCCTGCGGCCGGCGCTTTTCGATGACGTCCATGCGACCGAGCAGCTTGATGCGCGCGGTCATCGCGATCATGACGATCGCCGGCACCTGGTAGACCTGATGCAGCACGCCATCGATGCGGAAGCGGATCGCCCCCATGTCGCGCTTGGGTTCCAGATGAATATCGGAAGCGCGCTGCTCGAACGCGTATTGCCACAGCCAGTCGACGATGTTGATGATGTGCTGGTCGTTGGCATCGACCTGCTTGTTGGCCTTGCCGAGTTCGACCAGCTGCTCGAAATTATTGCGCAGCGCAAGATCCTGGCCATTCGATTTATGCGCGCCCTTGATCGACTTCGCCAGCGTGAAAAACTGCGCCGTGTACTGAGCGATATCGAGCGGATTGGCGATCACCAGCCTGACCTCGCGCCGCGTGATCTTCGCGATTTCGGCCTGCCATTCGCTGGCGAAGGGTTCGGCCGTCGCCACCACGACCTCGGTCCGGGTCATTTCGATCGGCATGATGTTGAAGCGCGTCGCATAGGTCGCCGACATCACATCCGCGACCTTGGTGAAATCAATCTTGAGCGGGTCGATGCGGTAGAAGGGGAGCGATACCCTGGCTGCCATCCACTCCGTCAGCCAGTCGAGCGTGAGCAGTTTTTGCGGCGCCAATGCCGAATGCGCCTTGCATTGCGCCAGCGCGACCAGCGGATGGGTCGCGATCGCGGCATTCTTCAGGATCGCCTGCGCCTGGTTGTACAACTTCTTGATGTCGGCCTTGTCGATCACGCCGTCGGCCAGCAACCAGGTGCAAAGCTGCTGCATGTCGATTTTTTTAGTGACGGCGTTGTTCATGGCGGGACCAGGCACGGCAAAAGGATGCCTGATGTTAACACACCGGGACGGCTATCTATTCCGCGGACAAAGCGGATTTCAAGCCATTTACCCACGACTTGGCCGGAAGTTTTGTCGTTTCGTTAATGCGTGCCGCGGCTTCGTACAAGGCAGGCATGTCGATCCGGGATCGCGTCTTGAATGCGATTGCGACAACATTCCCGTCGTGGACTTCGGGCAGCGGGATCACTTGGCGGAACGCCGGACGCATCGCCTTCAGATTTTTCGCATAGCT
>JAQGLQ010000478.1 GCA_028292785.1 Noviherbaspirillum sp.
TTGATCTCCAGCGTCACGACGGATTCCAGCTGCTGGCCGAGCAAGCCGCGCAGCATGCCCAGAAACTGCGGCGACACCACCAGCGCAAGCTGCTGGAACCGGCCTTCGCGATGCGCTTCCCGCAGAAAGCCGACGATGCTCCTGGCGAACAATTCCGCCTCGTGCTTTTCAGGCGACTGCGGCGGTTCATAGGTCTTGTTCGGGGTCGGTCCCCCCACGTTATGAATGCTCTTGGTCGCGGACGTCGGACCTATCTTGTCGCGTTCGGTTTCCACCATGCGCAGGCGCACGGCTTCGTTGACCATGTCGTTGATTTCTTCCAGCGCTTCCGAAGCGCTCGCCTGCGAAAAGAACCTTGCCCGACTTGCATTTGCTGAAACGATCCAGGTTGATGGCATGTTGTCCTCGTTAATGCATTGGTAAAAGACTACGATGCAAAAATCAATAGAACGTTCCGCGCTTGCCGGCGCCCGCCGACCGACGGGATGAGCGACGCAAAATCACGAATCAACCGAACGTTGCCGTTCGAATATTGCTTCGCAGTATGTCCGGATGCACCACGCGCTCTGCGCGCATGGGATGGACCTATCGATACGCTCGGCCGCAGCGCCTGACGGCCTGCTTCACCAGGATGCATACGCTGAAAACGACGTCCGCTCGTGAGCGCGGCGCCGCGCTTGATAGCTCAGGTGCGGCAGCGGTAAAGCCAATATAATTCGCAGCACGACGGACATGCCTGTCCGAGCGCATGGGTAATTCACACCGGGAATGCAATGCGAATTCTTCTTGTCGAAGATGACACCATATTGGCCGACGTACTCTGCCGGGCGCTGGCGCAGTCGGCCTATGCGGTCGACGTGGCCGACAGCGGCGTGCTGGCCGACAGTGCGCTGACCATGCATTCCTACGACGCCGTGGTGCTCGACATCGGACTTCCCGGGCTCAGCGGCTTCGACGTGCTGCAGCGGCTACGGGCGCGCAAATCGCAGGTGCCGGTCCTGATACTCACGGCGCTCGACGCCCTCGCCGACCGGGTGCGCGGCCTGGACCTCGGCGCCGACGACTACCTCACGAAACCTTTCGATCTTCCGGAACTGGAAGCGCGCGTGCGCGCCCTGCTTCGCCGCGGGCACGGCAGTTCGCCGCCGGAACTCGTGCACGGCCACCTGCGCCTCGATACCTCGGGAAGACGCCTGTTCCACGACGACCTTCCGGTCGAACTGTCGGCGCGCGAACTGGCTCTGTTCGAATTACTGTTGATCAAGGCCGGCCGCGTGGTCAGCAAGGAACACATGGCGAACCATCTTTACGGATGGGGCGATGAAGTGGGCCCTAACGCGATCGAGGTTTCGGTGTACCGGGTCCGCAAGAAACTCGAGCCGCTCGGTTGCCGGATACGCACCATTCGCGGCATGGGCTATCTTCTCGAGCACAACGATGCCGCGGGTTGAGCCCACGCTCAAACGCAAGCTTCTCGCATGGCTGCTCGGACCGCTGTTCGGCCTGCTGATCCTCGACACCTTCATCAGCTATTCGATTTCCCTCAATTTCTCGAACCAGGCCTATGACCGTTCCCTGCAAGAGGTGGCAAAGGAGATTTCCCTCTACCTGAAACTCAACGGCAGCGGTCCGAACCTTTACATTCCCGCGGCAGCGGAACGGATTCTCCTGGTCGATCAGGATGATCGTCTTTTCTACAAGGTCTCGACCGAGGACGGGAACGTGGTCGGCGGCGAGCCGGCGATCCGGCCTCCGGCGGCGCCGCTGAAACGCGGCGCGCCGATCTTCTACGACGATGTGCTGCGTGGCGAGCCCGTGCGCGTCATCGCTGCATGGGTGCCGGTGGCGGAAACGGGTTTCAAGGGCATGGTCATGGTGCAGGTCGCGGAGACCGTGAACAAGCGCGACCGGCTTGCGCGGGACATCCTCACCAGCGTCGTCCTTCCGCAATTGCTGCTGATCATTCTGGCGACGGTCACCGTTTATTTCGCCATCGAACGCAGCCTGCTTCCCCTGAAGCCGCTGCAGAGAGCGGTGTCGCACCGCTCCCATCTGGACCTGAGTCCGATCGATGTCGACAAGGCTCCCGGAGAAGTCAGGCCGCTGGTGGAGGAAGTCAACGAGCTGATGTCACGATTGGGAAAGACGCTCGAATTCCAGAACCGCTTCATCGCCGATGCGGCACACCAGCTCAAGACCCCGGTCGCCGGAATCAAGGCGCAGATCGAACTTGCGCTGCGCGAGAACGATCTCGCAACCCTGCAGCGCTCCGTCGCGCAGCTGTATGTCAGCACGGACCGCTTGTCGCGTCTGGTGGGACAGTTGCTGTCGCTGGCGCGAAATGAACCCGGGGCGGTCAATGCCATGCAATTGCGGACTCTGGACCTGAATGCGCTGGCGCTGGAAACCACCATGGACTGGGTACCCGAAGCGCTGAAGCGCAACGTCGACCTCGGTTTCGAGAGCGCCCACTCCACGGTAACCATCGACGGCGATCCCGATCGGCTGCGGGAACTGATCAACAACCTGATCGATAACGCCGTGCGCTATAGCCAGGACGGCGGGCATGCCACGGTGAAGGTGACGCCTGGCGATCAGCCGCAACTGTCGGTCAGCGATGACGGACCGAGAATTCCCGTTGAAGAGCGAAAACGGATTTTCGAGCGATTCCACCGATTGCTGGGCACCCATACCGACGGCAGCGGTCTTGGCCTTGCGATCGTCAGTGAAATCGCTTCTCTGCACAATGCCCACATCACCCTCGAAGAAGATCTCGATGGCATCGGCAATACCTTTACCGTGTTTTTCCCGCCGCCCAGGTCTGCGCTGCGATGAATCAGGCCGGTAAGCTTCCGGTAAGAAAGCGGAAAGCTCCGGGTAAGCTAGCCGACAGGTAGCAGAAAGCTGACGTCTTTATCCTTGTTTCAATGCTAGAGCCATCGCTGCTCTTTATTTGAAATCGACAGGAGACAAGAATGTCCATGCTTGCCACGCCGGAATTCTGGCTCGCGCTTTGCCAGATTATTTTGATCAACATCGTACTGAGCGGCGACAATGCGGTCGTGATCGCCCTCGCTTCACGTTCGCTGCCGCCGGCGCAGCAAAAGAAAGCCATCATGTTCGGCAGCGTGGGCGCGGTCGGTCTCCGGATCGTGCTTACTTTTTTTGCGGTGTATCTGCTGTCCCTGCCTTATCTCAAGCTGGCCGGCGCTGCCATGCTTCTCTGGATCGGCGTCAATCTGCTCAAGGGCGACGATGACGAGGCTGAACTCGAGGGGCATTCGAATCTGATGGCCGCCATCAAAACCATCATCATCGCCGACCTCGTCATGAGCCTCGACAATGTGATCGGCGTAGCAGCCGCAGCCAAGGGCAATATCGTCCTGCTGGTCGTCGGTCTCGGCATCAGCATTCCGCTGATCGTGTATGGCAGCACCCTGATTCTGAAACTGATGACCCGCTTCCCCATGATTATCACGCTCGGCGCCGCATTGCTCGGCTGGGTGGCGGGCGAGATGGCTTTTTCCGATCCCGCGATCAAGGCATGGGCGGAAGCCAATCACCAGTTCCATCTGATTCTGCCGGCTATCGGCGCGCTGACCGTCGTCGCACTGGGCAAATGGCTCGGACGGCGCACTTCCGGGCAAGCGCCTGCTTGAGAACTTAACCCTCCTTCGAAAGCGGGGAACGTATGAGAAAAGTGCTTGTGGCGATCGGTGCGACTGCCATGCAGGTGCAATCCGCCATCGCGGAAGTCATTGCAATACACCGTGAAGAGCCGGTCGAAGTCCATCTGTTGAACGTGCAGCCCTCGATTCCCCACTACGTGGCCGGTTTTTTCAAGAATGGGGATTTGGCGCTGATTCAGGACGAGGCCGGCCGCGAAGAACTGGCGCCGGCCCAAGCCATGCTCGATGCTGCGGGGATTCCTTACATTGCTCATGTCAAGGTCGG
>JAQGLQ010000509.1 GCA_028292785.1 Noviherbaspirillum sp.
GTTCAATATGACTGGCACGCTGTCCGACCTCGATCCGCCCAACGGCTATACGATCCGTGGCGAAGGCAAGGGCGGCGTGGCCGGATTCGCGAAAGGCGGCGCGAACGTACGTCTGGAGGACGACGGCGATGCGACGCTTCTGAGCTATGACGTCAAAGCCGACGTAGGCGGCAAGTTCGCGCAGCTGGGCGCGCGGTTGATCAATTCCACCGCGATGAAGTTTTCATCGGATTTCTTTGGCAATTTCAGTCGCGCGGTGAGCGGCGAACAGGCCGAATCAATTGCAGCGAAGGATACCGGGACTCCGGCAAGCTGACGTCTATTTGATGCCGTGCCGCTCCATCAGGTCGTACATCGTGGGGCGGCTGATACCGAGCATTTCCGCCGCCTTGGCGATGTTGCCGTCGACTCTCGCCAGCGCCTTGACGACAGCCTTGTATCCCGCTTCGTCACGGATCTGGCGGAGGTTGATCGGATCGATTGCGTCGCCGGACATGGAATCCACTGCGAGACCGAGGTCCTCGACCGAGATCTGCGGTCCATCGGCCATGATGACTGCACGCTTGATGCAATTCTCCATTTCACGCACGTTGCCCGGCCAGTTATGACTTTCGATCAGTGCCAGCGCCTGCGGACTGAAGCTGAGCGATGAGCGGCCCTCTTTGGCGCTGAACTTGTTCTTGAAATGGTGTGCCAGCAGCGCCGCGTCGCCTACCCGATCCGCGAGTGGCGGAATCGTGACCACGATCTCGCTCAAGCGGTAATACAAGTCTTCCCTGAACTGTCCCGCGCTGGCGAGTTCCTTCAGGTTGCGGTGAGTCGCGCAGACGATGCGCACATCAACCGGAATTTCCTTGTGCCCGCCAATCCGTTCAACCACCCTCTCCTGTAAAAAGCGCAGCAGCTTCGCCTGCAAGGACATCGGGAGGTCGCCTACTTCATCGAGGAAAAATGTCCCCTCGTTGGCGAGTTCGATCTTGCCAAGGGTTTGCTTGACAGCGCCGGTGAACGAACCCCTCTCATAGCCGAACAATTCGCTCTCGAGCAGATTCTCGGGTATCGCCGCACAGTTGATCGCCATAAAACGCTTGTCGTGGCGCGGGCTCAGCTGATGCACCGCGCGCGCCAGCAGTTCCTTGCCGGTGCCGGATTCCCCGAGCAGCATGACGGTGGCCGATGAAGGCGCCACTTTCTCGACGTTGCGACATACCTTCAGCATGCCCGGATCGCGCGTGATGATGCCTGCCATCGGCGACGCATCGGCGGTCTGCTGCAGGCGCCGGTTTTCCTGCTGAAGCGCATGCACGAAAAAAGCACGCTGGACCACCAGCGCCAGCATTTGCTGGTCGGAGGGCTTCTGATGAAAGTCGTAGGCGCCCATCGCGATGGCTTTGACGGCATTGCCGCGATCCTGATTCCCGGTAAGCACAATCACTTTGGTCTCGGGCGCCAGCGCCAGAATCTGTTGCAGTGTCGCCAGTCCTTCAGTCGCGCCATCCGGGTCAGGCGGAAGGCCGAGGTCCATCGTCACCACCGCAGGTTCATGGCGCCGAATTTGCGCAAGCGCGCTTTCACGGTCGCCTGCCACCAGCACTTCGTAGCCGTCGAAGCTCCACCGCAATTGCTTCTGCAGGCCCACGTCGTCTTCAATTATCAGAAGCTTCTGTTTATCTTCGTTCACGGAATTTCCTTTGCCGCGGGTCGTCACGCGGCCGTCAAAAGTGAATGCGCGCCATGCTTATGGAGCGGCAATGTTAGCTTGAACGTCGTGCCGACCGATGGCCGGCTGCTCACTTCCACAGTACCGCCGAGTTCATGCACGTACTCGCGGGTCTCGAACACGCCGATCCCCATTCCTGCCGACTTGGTCGACTCGAACGGTTTGAACAGGCGTTCGCGAATGAATTCCTCGCTCATCCCCTGTCCGGTGTCGCTGATTTCGATAACGGCCGATTCGGCTTCTTTCATGAGTCGCAGCGTGACCTGGCCGTCCCTGCCCGTCGCTTCTATCGCATTTTGGACCAGATGCCCGATCACCCGTTCCAGACGGGCGGAATTCGCGAAGACGACCAATCCCTTGTCACCACTATGCAGCACCGGCTTCGGCGTGAAGGCCAGCTTGGATGCGACGACCTGAGCCAGCAATTGATCGAGCTGCAGAGGAGCAGGCGCGTCGACGGAAATGCCGCGCGCGAGTTTATGCAGCAACAGCTTCATTTTCTCAACCGAGTGATCCACCGTCTCCAGCATATCCTGCTGAAACTCCGGACTATCCTTGTGCCTTTCCGCATTGGACATCATGAGCGAGAGCTGGGACACGAGATTTTTAAGGTCGTGGACGACGAAGGTAGACATCCGGTTGAACGATTCGAACTGACGGGCAACCATCAGCGCATTGGCAGACTCACTCTGGGCGAGATAGCTGCCCGCCTGACTTCCGGCGATCTTGAGCAGGTCGAGCACCTCCCAGTTCAGCTGCAATGCGCTGCGAGCCTTCGCCAGAACCACAAAGCCGAACAGTCGACCATGTACGATCAGCGGAACCACGAGCCACGCCTTCGGCAACCCGTCGAGCCAGGACGGAATGACCAGATCATCATATTTTTTGGGGTTCGATTTGCATTCCCGGATGTCTATCACCCATTGCCGTCGTTCCAGGAATTCGCAAAGGGCGCTGTTCGCAGGTTCCACTTCGGTCGACAAGTACATGTTCCAGTGGCCGGCCGGTTCGCAATTGCCCGATTCACGCCGGATCCATAGCGCGCCGCCGGGACTTTCGACCAGCTCGGCTACGGCCTGTACCGTGCGCTCGCCGAGGCCCGGTCCGCTTTCCGACAACATACGGGTCAGACGTATCCACTCTTCCCGGTAGTCGTAGTTGTAAGCATAAAAATGCTTGCTGATGAATACCTTTAGCCACGAGCGAAACGTCCCGGAGAACATCACCGCCGCGAGCAGGATGACCGCACCGAACAGAAACGCCACCTGCATGACGATACCCCAGCTGCCGCCGAAGAAACGCAGATAGTAGCCGGCGCCAGCCATGGTGAGCAGGTAGATGGCGGCGCCAAACAGAGCCGCGGAGTGAAACAGCAAGCGACGGGACATGGCGATCGAGGATTGCCACTGCCGGCTGCGCGAGGCCGACATTGCGATCAGGGGAGCGATCAGCGCGTTGACCAGTCCGCGCGCGGCCCAAATATCGAGATTGATGCTGCTGAACAGCATTGCATCGCTATACAAATAAAAATCGTAAGCGAACGAGCCGCCAATCCCAAGACAGGCAAATTTGATGCCCCAGCGTTGCTGAGGTGTCGCGTTCCTGAACAAATGCTCTACCAGGAGCATGCCAAGGACAGCTACCGCCATGCCACCCATCGCGCCGCTCTTGAGCCGCAACGTGCCGGGCGTGTCCGCCTCAGTCGAATATGAATAGATTATTACGGCAAGCAATACGGTAAAAAGGCCGCCGACGAGCAGCAACGACGACTTCGCGCTGAATCGTGCATTACTTGTTGTCTTCTCGAAGTGTCCAAGCAGAGAAAGCAGGAAAATGCACCATCCTGCGTCGCGGAAAAGCTCGAGCAGCGCTACCGGGAGTGAGAAAAAATTTCCGATCGAAGCTTGATATCCAGTTGCGGCGGACCACATAGCCGTGCCAAGGCAGGCGATGGTCAGTCCTGCGCTGTGAGGCCTGCCGCGCCAGATTGTCAGCATCAGCACCGACAAGACAATAAACGCCAGTGCCGCTGTGAGATAGGACGGTACCGCGATACTGGTCAGCATTTGAGTCTATATCCTCTGCCTCATCGTGCGCCCTTCCCGAGCAACACCACTTGTATCGTGTCGAGCAATATGAGCAGGTCAAGAAAGAGACTATTGTTTTTTACGTAATACAAATCGTACTGAAGCTTCTGCACGGCATCCTCCACGGACGCGCCGTATGCGTAGCGCACTTGCGCCATGCCGGTAATGCCCGGCTTGATGCTATGTCTGACGTCATAGAAAGGAATGTCCTCGCACAGCTTTTTGACGAAATACGGTCGTTCTGGACGCGGACCGACGAAACTCATTTCGCCTTTAAGTACATTAAGAATTTGCGGGAGTTCGTCAATCCGCAATTTTCGAATGATTGCTCCAACCTTGGTAGTGCGTGGGTCGTTCTTCGTTGCCCATTGCGGCGTTCCCGGCTTCTCGGCATTGCAACCCATGCTGCGAAACTTCAGCACGTTGTAAAGCGTTCCATGTTTACCGACACGCTGCTGCGCATAGAAAACAGGCCCCCTGTCTTCAAGATAAATGGCCAGTGACGTAATCAGCATGATCGGTAACGCGATAATGAAAAGTGCGAGACTCGCCAGCAAATCAAATGTGCGCTTGCAAAAAGCACGCAAAAAACTTTGGTCGAAGCCACTACCAAACACCAGGAAGCTTGGTTGCAAGGAGTCGACCCTGATCTGGCAAGCTTCGCGTTCGAAGAATGCCGCCGAGTCGGTGACCTGGATCCCCGCCAGTTTGCATTCGAGCAGTTGCTGAATAGGGAAACTGCCGCCGCGCCGATTC
This sequence comes from Noviherbaspirillum sp., assembly GCA_028292785.1. The sequence continues at coordinate 4,564 of JAQGLQ010000509.1, forward strand.
TGGACCGATACGACGATCTCATTTGCGTGGTATTTCAGCGCGGTCGCCAGCAATGAATCGCTATGCGGCAGGATCGCCGTCGCGGGAACACAGCGCTCTTCGGAGGGAAGCGAGATATAACCGACAACCGTATGACGGTTGGTGGTCGACTTGCTCAACGCAAGCTGCCCGCAGTCGTTTGCCAGCGTGCCGCTACCGAGGAAAATGATGCGGGACTCCAGAAAACTGTAATTGGAGGATTTGTAGTAAACGATGCGTACGAGTACGATGCCGCAGGCGGCAAAGGTAAACATCAAGGCAAGAACCGACCCGCCGAAATGGAACTCCGGCATCAAGTAAAAGATGATGGTCGCCGCGCAAAAGCCCACCGCAAACGAGGGCATGACACGCAGAATAATGTCCTTCACCCCCTCCTTCATGGTTGTCTGGTACATCCCGAGCGCGCTCATGCTTAATGCGAGCACTGCTGTAAATGCGCATGCCGGAACAAAGAAATCTTTCAGTTGCCCCGCTAGTGATTCATTGCCATTTTGAACCTGCAGTTGTGCAGCAAGATAAACCGACGCCATCAGAATGAGGACTTCCGCAACAAACAGGAAAGACACTCGTTTCGATACGTAATGATTCGCAATGCGTGACATTTGGGTCTCCGGACGCTAAGCGATAGTTGTTCCACTGAAATATGTAACTGGAGGTTACTACAAAA
>JAQGLQ010000532.1 GCA_028292785.1 Noviherbaspirillum sp.
ATGCGGCGGGCGGTGCAGGCGGCCACGGAATCCGCGGCGGCGGCGGCGGCGGCGGCGCCGGTTACGCGGGAGCGCCGGCGAAAGCCGGGGGCAATGGCGGAGCCGGCTTCATCCTGATCAAGGTGAATTAACCAAGTGCGGCAGGCATGTTTTTCATCAGCACAAGGGCCCGTGCCGCGTCGCACCTTGATGGCCGGCCGCAGGCATAAAGTACCCTATCGCACCAAGGACGTTGTCATGCACTACTTCCATCGAAAACCGTGCCGCCGCCAGCCTCCTCCCGGTTCACAGGCTCATGGATTCAAACCGGTTGCAAACTCGAAGGGGTTCATGCTCTTGCAGTTGATTGCAGGAATAGCGTTCGCCGCAGTCCTTGCCGGCGCGCTCGGCTACGCCGTGATGTCCAGGGTCAAGTCCAGCTCCATCGCGCAGCGTGCATCAGACACGCGCGACTTGCTGCGGCAGGCCGCCTATACCCTGGCTGTTGCAGCCATCAATGCGGATGCCGACGATGCGCGCGAGCCGCTCGCGGGCACCGATTACACGCCCGGCGCCGCCACGGATAACCCTTCGGCCAGCGCGACCTATCCGACCTATCCGGCGCCATTGACCAACGATGGCTGGTACATCCCGAAAGCGTCGGCCGCGCCCAAGCTCGATGCCTGGAAGAGCTATATCAAATACTGTGTCTGGGACAACGGCAGCGGCAACAGCAGCACCGGACGAATAACAGGCGACGCGACGGCATCCTATCTGTCCGCCGTAGCGCTCACGGTGATTTCCGCCGGCCCGAACAAAATGATGCAAACCACTTGCGCGCAAGCGCGGGCAGGGACCACGGCCGGTGACGATATCCGGTTCACGATGACAAACGCACAGATCGTGCAGGGCGTCGGCGGCACCGCTTATTTGGGTGATGCCGTAGCCGATACCGCCGCGCTCGACTTGCTGTCGGCAGTACAGCCCGGTCAGATCCGCACGGACCTGTCCGGCACGGTCTATGTCAACAAGACCGGCAATTCCGGTGCCGCCAACTGGACCGCCATCAGCGGCGGCGGTGGAGGTGCAGCGGCCACGACGATCGGTACGCAGCCCAGCTACGCGAGCATCACGGCCTTGTCCGGCCCCATCACGGCGGGCAAGATGTATTTTGCCCGCGATACCGGTGCGCTCTATGTCACGCGCGATGACATACCTGCGGGACAATCGGGACAACAGTACTGGCAAATGGTTAATCTCCAGCCAGATACCAATCCGGCTGTCACCATTTCCGGTCCAGCCTCCTATATATTCAGAACGAACACAAACTACACGGCAAGCCCGGCAACCTTGGCGACAGGGAGCGGCGGAACGGGGGCGTTAAAGTATTCACTGTCATTCGATACTCCCGCGGACGCATCGCTATTTTTCCCGCCGCTTATTTTTAATGCAAATGGCACTGCCACCGGAACCGGCCCGGCCAGCGTCATAAGCAACAGGCAAGCGCGCATCGTAGCCACCGATACACTTGGCCGGTGGGCATCGAAAGCGATTACTCTGTCGGTCAGCAACTTGTTGCCGACGACCTATGTAGTACTGACGTCAAACGGCACATACACATTGCCGACAGGCTTATTAATACAAACCGTAAAAATATGGGCAATCGGCGCGGGCGGAGGCGGAGCTGGAGCCACCCAAGAAAATTATACAGGCGGTGGTGGGGGTGCAGGGGGCGTCGTCTATAAGACGGTCACCGGCGCCAGTTTGTCGGGCTCGATTTCACATACCTTGGGCACGGCCGGCACGGGCAGTCTCGGAAACTCTCATGGAGCAAACGGTACGGCGACTACTGTCACTTTCAATATCAGCGGAACTAATGGAACGATGACCGCGGGAGGTGGCACTGGAGGGAGAAATAGTGCCGCAGGCACCGGGACTGCGTCGGGAGGCTCCTTTTCCAGCGGCGATGGCGGCGCCTTCGGCGGCTCAGGCGCATTTAACGCGAATAACGCGGCAGGAAGAGGCGGTGGCGGCATTGGAGGATCGAATTCCAGTGCAGCGCCTCCCACCCCGGGAGGTGATGGCGCACCGGCTATCGACGTATCGGGCTTGCAAGCCGCACTCGCTGGCGCCTCTTATGGTTGGAGCGGTCCAGGAGCCGGATCAACATCGACCACCATCGATGCATCGAACGGCGGAGATGCCGCTGGCGTTGGCGCCGGCGCCGGCGGCGCCGGGACCAATGGCGGCAGAGGGGGCAATGCATGGTATGGCGGCGGTGGCGGCGGCGCTGCGGGCGGTCCGTTATCAACGCAACATTGGGGCGGAAATGGCGGCAACGGCATGGTCGTCATCCAGCTGAATTAAAGAAATGAATGAGGCCGGTTATCGTACCGGCCTCGTTTTTGCAGCAGGTAGCGTGAGCACGTCTCTGTGCCCACGCGGATGGTGCTTACCGCGTAGGTGCGATGCCCTCGACGTTGGTGCGATAGGGCGGCAAGTCGGCGACCGCTCTGCCCTTCGCCTTCGCATACAGCGGCATCACTTCGGGCAGGTGCTTGCGCATCTCGGCGATGCGGTTCTTGCCCGCCGGGTGGGTCGAGAACCATTCGAGCGGCGCGTTCTTGCTCAGCATGCCCATCTTCTGCCACAGGGCGATGCCGGCGCGCGGATCGTAGCCGGCGCGGGCGACGATGTCGAGTCCGACCACGTCGGCTTCGGTCTCGTCGTCGCGCGAGAACTTCAGCATCGTCAGGTTGGCAACACTGCCGGTGGCGGCCGTGCTCAGATTGGGATCGATGCCGAACAGCGCCGACAGTCCGATGCCGGCGATCTTCGCGCCGGCGCTGGCCAGCCCCGATTTGGCGGCGCGCTCGCGCCCGTGCTCGCGCAGCGCATGCGCAATTTCATGGCCCATGACGATGGCGACTTCATCGTCGGTCAGTTTCAGGTTGCTGATCAGCCCGCTGAAGAAGGCGATTTTCCCGCCGGGCATGCAGAACGCATTGACGTCCTTCGAGCCGATCAGGTTGACCTCCCACTTCCACTTGGCGGCGCGCTCGTTCCAGCGCGTGGCATGCGGGATCAGCTTTTGCGCGATCGCGCGCAGGCGCTGGGTCTGCGGATGATTGTCGGGAGCGAGCGCGCCGTGCTGCTGCGCCTGCTGCTTGATGCTGGCGTATTGCTGCATCGCGGCCGCTTCGAGCTGCGACTCGGGCACCAGGTTGCGCAAGGGCGACATCTTGTCCACCTTCACGCCGTCCTGGATATCCTTCGCGATCGCGGCAGTGACGCCGAACAGAAAGCTGAGACCGACGATGCCCGCGGCCAGCGACAGGGGATGTTCCTCGTTTACTTTTTTTCGTTCCACGGTGCGATTTTCGGCAATAGCATCATGCCGGGCAGCGCCAGCACGAAGCAGATGATGAAGAAAGTGAACCAGCCGGTCTGCGCCACGATGTAGCCGGTGATGGCGTTGAAGAAGGTGCGCGGCACCGCGGCCAGGCTGGTGAACAGCGCGAACTGGGTCGCGG
>JAQGLQ010000533.1 GCA_028292785.1 Noviherbaspirillum sp.
CATGGCCCAGCATGGCGAGGAATTCATCCTTTGCCTTGTTTTGCACTTCGGCGATCCTGCGCGCTTCATGCTCGCTCAACAGCAGCCCTGCGCGCTCGGATTACGCCTGCGCGCGCGACTCGCGCTCCCCCAGCAGGACGGTGCCAGTCTCTGCCAGCGCGGCGTGAAGCGTGTCCAGTTCGGTCACGCCGCTCTTGCGCGAAGTCGGCAGTTCACCGCGACCCAGCGCCGCGGCCGAGCGTACCGCGCCGGCCATCGAGTGGGAAAGCCGGCGTCCAAAGAATGTCGCCAGCGCGGCGGCAAAGCACAGAGCGGCGAGCAGGCCGATTCCCGCGACGATGACCGCCTGGCGTGCCGCCGATTCTATCTCCTCTACCGGCACGCCGAGGGCGACAATCCATCCCGATAGCGCCGAACGGGTAACGACGGTGTAATTCTCGACGCCTTCGCGGCTGAAGTGGCGAATGGTTTTCTCGTTGTAGACGCGCGCCGCATTCAAGATCTCCGATCTTACGATCCTGCCGACAAACTGAGCGGCGTTATGGCTGCGGGCGATCGTGAGGCCGTCGCGGTCGGAAATGCCGACGATCCAGCTCGGTGGCAGGTTGCGCTGCGCGAATGCGCGGTTGAAGTAATCCGCCGAAAATACCTGGGAGATGACAAGGTTCCTCCCGCCGGCGGTTACCGGAAGCACGACCCGGATGTTATGTTGATTGGCGACCGAGCCGAATCGCAGATTGGAGATATGGGTCCGCTGTTCCTGCATGTCTTTCTTCAGCTGTTCCGTATATTCCACCTTGGGAAGCGGCGAACCGAACGGCCGCAGGGTATTGATGATCTGCTGTCCCTCGGCATCGGATAGCACTATCCATGCGCCGCCGGTCGGCTCCAATACCATCGCCTGCTTATAGAATGCTTGCCAGTTTCCCTCGACGATATTGTTGGAGGTTGCCAGCAGCCGAAGCGCGATTTCGGCGTTGCCCAGTTCCCGGTCCACCGCCAGCGCGGTGGCGCGGGCCGCTTCCCGTACCCCTCTCAGCGCAGCATCGCGCTCGGCTTGCAGCAGCATGTTGAGAGCCAGGGCCGAGAACAGGCTGATCGGGACCAGGATGGCCGTCACCATCAGGGCGAGATAGGCCCTCAGCTTCATGCACGGGCCTCGGTCCCGGTACATTTCCGCGATAACCGGGACTTGGCGCCAGACACGGCTGTTATTAATTCGCTGATATCCATGCCTGCCGCCCCCGTGGTCCGATGAATATTTGACGCGATCCGATGCGTGACCCCGACCCGCGCATTATGCCCGATAGCACCGACACCGCCTATGACGCGATCATCTGGCGAACACGCCGCGGTGCACTTCCGTGAGAATCGCCTCCACCGCGGGGTGCTTGATCTTGCGCTCGTTGGAGATGGCATAGAACTGCTCCTTCACCTGCATCTCGCCGACCGGGATCGCACCGAACTGTTCCTTCACATCGTCCGCGAGTGCGGACGGAGCGGGGAACAGGCCGAGCCCGTTGCGCCCGAAGGTATTCAGCAATGCATTGTCATCGAATTCACCGACGACATCGGGTCGCACTTCCTTTATCTCGAACCAGTGATCGAGGCGGCTGCGAATCACATGATTTCGGGTCGGCAGCAGCAGCGGCGCGCCATGCAGGCTGGCCGGGAAATTCGGCCGGTAGCGTCCGGCGAGGTCCGGAATGCCGAACAGCGCGATCTCGCTTTCGCCCAGGAGGTGGCTGAATGCCCGCAGCGTCGTGCCCGCCGGAATCGGCCGGTCGGTCAGGACCACGTCGAGCTTGTGTACCGAGAGATCGCCCAGCAGGGATTCGAAATCGTCCTCATGGCAGACCAGTTTGACGCGCTCGGGAAGGCGCAGCGCCGCTTCCAGCATGCGCGAGGCGATCAGTTTCGGTAGCGAATCGGACAGGCCGACGGTCAGGCGCATGGTGCGGCCGATATCGGTATCGGACAACACTTCCTGCATCTGTTCGCCGAGCAGGAAAATCTGGTCTGCGTAAGCCAGCGCGACGCGGCCCGCTTCCGTCAGGACCAGGCGCCGTCCCTGCGGTGCGAGCAGGGCTTTGCCAACCGATTGCTCCAGCAGCGATAACTGGGCGCTGATGGTCTGGATCGCGACGCCCAGCCGTTCCGCCGCCCGCGTGACGCTGCCCTCCTTTGCTACGATCCAGAAATAGTACAGGTGCCGATAGTTGAAGGTTGTTGATTTCATATTTCGTGTTTTGCGAAGTGACACTTCCATTATCTTCGCTTTTTGATGAGCTTGTAAGACTTTATGATGTCAGGTGTTACATGACCCTGAACCGGGTGCCAAGGAGATCCCGATGCAACGTAGCATTATTTGAAGATTGATCCCGCAACCGATTTTGTCAAAGGAAAGAAAACATCATGAATAATCGTTATAACCCATCTCACACGAGCAGGTTTGGGACACAGGGCGCGGCTACCGTCATGGACGGCGCCGCTCATCGCGTGCTGCGCAACACCTATATGCTGCTGGCCGCGACGCTGACTTTCAGCGCGGTGACCGCCGGCATATCGGCCGCCTTGCGCCTGCCACATCCCGGCATCCTGATCACCCTGCTCGGCTACTTCGGCCTGCTGTTCCTGGTGACGAAGAACCGCGACCGCGGCCTGGGCGTCGCCTTCCTGTTCGCCCTCACCGGCTTCATGGGCTATACGCTCGGCCCGATCATCGGCAACTACCTCAACATGCCGAATGGAGCACAGACAGTCATGCTGGCTTTCGGCGGCACGGCGGCGATCTTCTTCGCGCTGTCGGCTTATGCGCTGACCACTAAACGCGATCTGTCCTTCATGGGCGGTTTCCTGGCGGTGGGCGTGCTGGTCGCTTTCCTGGCCGGCCTGGCTGCGATTTTCTTCAGCATCCCGGCGTTGTCGCTGACCGTATCGGCGGTGTTCGTGCTGCTGATGTCCGGCATGATCCTGTACGAGACGAACAATATCGTGCGCGGCGGAGAGACCAATTATGTGATGGCGACTCTCAGCCTTTTTGTTTCGATCTTCAACCTGTTCACCAGCCTGCTGCACCTGCTGGGCTTTGCAAACAAGGAATAAGCGCCGTGTGACTTCACGGCAGCCTGAAAACGGCTATGCTTGATCCACGTCGAGGGCGCCACGGCCACACGTGACGCCCTCGGTTTTTTCGTGGGGTAAATCGTCACCCGCATTCATTTGACGCATCTAATAAGGAAAATCCACCATGCTAGAACTTCTCGCCGATCCACAGATATGGATAGCTTTCGCCACGCTGACCGCGCTCGAACTGGTCCTTGGCATCGATAACATCATTTTCATATCCATCCTCGTGGATAAGCTGCCCCCCGAAAAAAGGGAGGTGACGCGCCGGCTGGGACTTTTCATGGCGATGTTCATGCGCATCGGATTGCTGCTGGTCCTCTCCTGGATCGTCGGCATGACCGCGCCGCTGTTCACCGTATTGGGCAACGAGATCTCCGGGCGGGATCTGGTGCTGATCCTCGGCGGCCTGTTCCTGCTCTACAAGAGCGTCGGTGAAATCCATGAGTCCTTCGAGGGTGTGGAAGGCGGCGCGTCGAGCGCGGTGAAGGCAACTTTCGCCGGCGTGGTTCTGCAAATCATGATGATCGACCTGGTGTTCTCTCTCGATTCGATCATCACCGCAGTCGGCATGGTGGATCAGGTCGCGGTGATGATCGCCGCAGTGATCGCTTCGGTCGCGCTGATGATGTTCTTCGCGGGCCCGATCGGACGCTTCGTGTCGGCGCACCCGACCATCAAGATGCTGGCACTGGCATTCCTGGTGGTTGTGGCCGTCGTGCTGATTGCGGAAGGCCTGGGCCACCATGTGCCGAAGGGATACGTGTATAGCGCGATGGCATTCTCGCTGGGGGTCGAGGCGCTGAATATGCGCTTGCGCAAGCGCTCTGCGGCACCGGTCCACCTGCATTCGCCTTATTCCAAGGAAGAAGAGCCGAACGCCAAGTAAAAACGAGCGGCACCCTTTTCGGCCCTGTTGGCGTCCCCGCGCCGGCAGGGCCGATTCATTTGCAACGCTTGATTGCTGTCACTCGGCAATATGTCATGCAGCGGAACCAAGCACTTGACATTCAGTCATAAAGTGAAAGGCGCATTTTGTTGCGCGTGCAAGCGCTTCACCCGTTCCGATGTCGCGCTATTTCAACCACGTATTACCTTACCTGGAGGCCTGATATGAGAAAGATGATCGCTTTGGCGATAGCAGGATTTGTCTGGCGCAAGCTGCAGTCGCGCATCATGGGCAAACAGACGGTGCGTCCACGTCGCGGATTTTATTGATTGCACCATCGACACGAGCGCGATTGCATGCCGCGCTCGTCTCTTGGCTCTTTTATTCGTTGCTCATGCGGATCTAGTCCGCATCCTTCCTGAATTTCCACGCGCGCACATAATTGACTTCGAAGGAATTGCCTTTTCCCTGCGGGGTAGAGATATCCGGCTTGCCGCTGGCGCCACCGAACCATAAATCGAGCATCACATACATGGAATCCGCCATGCTGACCTTGCGGCTCCAGATTTCCTTCCCGTCGAAATAAAAAGTCTGCCTGTCCGGTTCCCATTTCACCGCGTATTTGTGAAAGCCGGCGGATAGATCTTTCCCCGTAGGATACATTTTCTGGCCTGCCTGCTTGCCTTCGGTAATCCATATCGTCGCCGCATAGGTATTCGGACGCGCGATGCCATCGGCATCCACGAAGCCCCAGCCTTCGCCACCCGGATATGCCTCCATGATGTCGATCTCGGGTCGTCGGTCGCCGGGATGGGCGAACAGCCAGAAGGCGGGCCAGGTACCCTTCCCGCGCGGCAGCTTGGCTTCCATTTCAAAAAAACCGTAGCGCTGCTCGAACTTGCCATCGGTGTCGATCGTGCGGTTGAAAAATTGACCCGTCGCATCGCGTTGCGGCCATATCTTCAGCACACCGCGTTCAACCGCGAAGTTGGTGGTCGGGTTCGATTTTTCATACCAGATGTGATCATTCCACAAGCGCGGATTGAATTCGTCGAATTCCTCCGACAAGGTGAGCACATAGTCTTTCCCATTCTGGCCGAACGGTGTTTTCTCTACAGAAGCAGGCCTCCGCCGCGTCTCCGGCGCCGATGCGGTTTTCGACGTGTCGCTGCGCGCACGGAAGTCCGCGCCCGGGCAGGACGCGCTTTGGCCGGAATCGCATGCCGCAAGCGACAGGGCAATGCTCATCATCAAGGTACGGGCGCCTCTGCAAGCGCTCGCGACCATTGCTGGACGCCTGTTGAAAGAGATGGGCAATGCATTTCCT
>JAQGLQ010000534.1 GCA_028292785.1 Noviherbaspirillum sp.
GCCATCGAAGCGACAATGCCCACGCCGAGGCCGAGCGCAACATACTGCTGGATCACGTCCGAGTCCATCGCCGTCAACACGATGTCGGGGGCAATCCCGGCTTTCCGGAATGCCTCGTCGATATGGCCGCGGCCGGTGAAGCCGACGTCGTAGGTAATCAGGGGATACGATCCCAGGTCCTCCAGGCTGATCGATGACAGCGCGGCCAACGGATGGCCCTGCGGCACCACGACTTCGTGGCTCCAGCTATAGCATGGAAATGACACCAGTTCTTCGAACTGGCTCAGGCCCTCGGTGGCGATGCCGATATCGGCCTTGCCGGACATTACCCATTCGGCGATATGCTCTGGCGAGCTTTGCTGCAAGGCGATGCGCACATCGGGAAAGGCACTCCTGAATGCCTGGACCACGCGGGGCAGCACGTATCTGGCTTGCGTGTGGGTGGTCGCGATGGTCAGGGTGCCGCTTTGCTCGCCAACGTACTCCTGACTTGCCTGGCGCAGGTTTTCGGCTTCGAGCAGCAGGCGCTCGACGATTTGCAGAATGCCTTTGCCCGGTTCGGTCAGTCCGGTGAGGCGCTTGCCGTTGCGCTCGAAGATTTCCACGCCGAGCTCGTCTTCCAGTTCGCGGATCTGCCGGCTGACACCCGGTTGCGAAGTGAACAGCACCTGCGCCACCTCGGTCAGATTGTAGCCGCGACGCGCCGCTTCGCGAATCGAACGCAACTGCTGGAAGTTCATTTCCTACCCTGCCTGGTCGACAAAGATGTGCACGCGCTTGGGACGCACGATCAGAGTCTCGCCATCATGCAGACCCAGCTGCGCGAAGCGCTCGTTGGAGATCACCGCTTCGATCAGATCGCCGTTGTCGGCACGTTCCAGGTCAAGTTGGGCGAGCGGACCGATGGCATGCGCCCGCCGCAGTTTCACCACAATGCCTTCCGCGTCGGCGGTATAACGCTCGATTTCAATATCGTGCGGCCGCACGAAGCCGACCCCTTTCGCATCCTGCGCACCGGCATGCTCGGGCGCGTCGAAAGCAAGGCCGGCGGACTCCAGCACGCCTTCATGCACGCGGCCGTGAAACAGGTTTACGTTGCCGAGAAAACCGTAGACGAAAGGCGAAGCCGGATGGTTGTACACCTGTTCAGGAGCGCCCTGCTGTTCCACCCTCCCCTTGTTCATCAGGACGATCTGGTCCGCGACTTCCAGCGCCTCTTCCTGGTCATGGGTGACGAAAATGCTGGTGACATGGAGCTCGTCGTGCAGGCGCCGCAGCCAGCGCCGCAATTCCTTGCGCACTTTCGCGTCCAGAGCGCCGAACGGTTCGTCCAGCAGCAGCACCCGCGGCTCCACGGCCAGTGCGCGGGCCAGCGCGATACGCTGGCGTTGGCCGCCGGACAGCTGAGGCGGGTAACGATCAGCCAGCCAGTCGAGCTGCACGAGCTGCAGCAGTTGCATGACCTTCTGCCGTATCTCCGATTCCGACGGCCGCACATTGCGCGGCTTTACGCGCAGTCCGAAGGCGATGTTTTCGAACACGCTCATATGCTTGAACAAGGCGTAGTGCTGAAACACGAATCCAACCTGGCGCTCGCGCACGTGATGCGCCGAGGCGTCCTGCCCATCGAGGAAAACCTGGCCCGAATCGGGCGTTTCTAGACCGGCGATGATGCGCAGCAGCGTGGTTTTGCCGCAGCCCGACGGGCCGAGCAGCGCGGTCAGTTCGCCCGCCGGAAAGTTCAGCGAGACGTTATCGAGCGCGACGAAATCGCCGAAGCGCTTGTTGATGTTCTTGACTTCGATACCCATGATCAATGTTCCTGCAGCGGTTGCAAGTTGGAGTCCTTCAGACGCCACTCGATGAATGTCTTGAGCGCGAGCGTGACGAGTGCCAGCAGCGCCAACAGCGACGCGATCGCGAATGCCGCCGCGAAGTTGTATTCGTTGTAGAGTATTTCAACCTGCAGCGGCATGGTATTGGTCTCGCCGCGGATGTGCCCGGATACCACCGACACCGCGCCGAATTCGCCCATCGCGCGCGCGTTGCACAAGATGACGCCATACAGCAGGCCCCACTTGATGTTGGGAAGCGTCACATGCCAGAAGGTCTTCCAGCCCGAGGCGCCAAGCACGAGAGCGGCTTCCTCTTCCTCATTACCTTGTGCTTGCATGAGCGGGATCAGCTCGCGCGCGACAAACGGAAACGTGACGAAGATGGTAGCCAGCACGATACCGGGCACGGCGAACAGGATCTTGATGTCATGCTCCTGCAGCCACGGGCCGAGCCATCCCTGCGCACCGAACAGCAGCACGTAGATCAGGCCGGAGATCACCGGCGATACCGAGAATGGCAGATCGATCAGCGTAAGAAGAATGTTCTTGCCGCGGAACTCGAACTTCGCGATCGCCCATGCGGCGGAGACGCCGAACACCAGGTTCAAGGGCACCGCGATGCTCGCGGTCAGCAGGGTCAGCTTGATGGCCGCAACCGCGTCCGGTTCCGAGATGGCGGTCAGATAGGTGGACCAGCCTTTTTTCATCGCCTCGGTAAATACCGCCACCAGGGGCACGAACAGGAATAGCGTCAGGAAGACGAGAGCAACTCCGATGAGCAGCGCCCTCACCCAGAACGGTTCGCTGGTGGCGGATGGCGCGTAAGCAGGCTCGGTTCGAGCTTGTAGCGCGGGCGGCAATGATGAAACTGCTTCAGCCATATCAGACTTTCTCCGCCTGGCCGCGTTTGCGGGTCCAGGCTTGCAACAGATTGATCGTCAGGAGCATTACGAACGACACGAGCAGCATCACCACCGCGATCGCGGTGGCACCGGTGTAATCGTATTGCTCGAGCTTGGTGATGATGAAAAGCGGCGTGATCTCGGACACCATCGGCATATTGCCCGCAATGAAAATCACCGAGCCGTATTCACCCGTAGCGCGGGCGAACGCCAGTGCAAATCCGGTAAGCAGCGCCGGAAGCACCGTCGGAAGAATCACCTTGGCGAAGGTCTGCAAGCGGTTCGCGCCCAGGCTGGCGGCGGCCTCTTCCAGTTCTCGTTCGGCCTCTTCGAGCACCGGCTGCACGGTGCGCACCACGAACGGCAATCCGATGAAGGTCAGCGCGATCACCACGCCCACCGGCGTGAATGCGGCCTTGATTCCGAGCGGAGTGAGAAACTGCCCGATCCATCCGTTCGACGAATACAGTGCGGTAAGCGCGATGCCGGCGACGGCGGTTGGCAGCGCAAATGGCAGATCGACCAGCGCGTCGATGATCCTCTTGCCGGGAAACGGATAACGCACCAGTACCCAGGCGACGATGCCGCCGAAAACCACGTTGAAAAACGCCGCGAGCAGCGATGCGCCGAAGGTCAGCTTGTAGGAAGCCACCACGCGTTCCGAACTGACGGCCGCCCAGAATGCATCCCAAGTCATTGTGAATGTCTTCAGGAAGACCGCCGACAAGGGAATCAGCACGATCAACGCGAGGTAAAGAATGGTGAAGCCCAGGGACAGGTTAAATCCCGGCATCACTCTTGACGGCGAACCCCTCCTGACCGGAGTTGCCGGGTGTGCTATTACGGCGTCCATTTTTCTCTTTATAAGAATTTCAGATATCGAGGCTTGATAATTTCACACTTCAGTTATAAGAAAAACGACTTTTTACCTATGTTTATAGATGAGAATTTATATATAGAAGGTGTGCGCGCGCACAAGCACAAGCCGACCCGTATTGCGGCCGGCTCGTTACGAGCTTGAGTAAATGGAGGCGAACTACTACTTATTTTTTCCCGGCTGATAGATCTGGTCGAAGGAACCGCCATCGGCAAAGTGGGTTTTCTGCGCCTTGCCCCAGCCGCCAAAGGTGTCATCGATGGTCAGCAGTTTCAGCTTCGGAAATTGCGCGGCGTACTTTTTCGCGGCGCTTTCCGAGATCGGCCGATAGTAATTTTTCGCGGCGATCTCCTGCCCCTGCTCGGAATACAGAAACTTCAGATAGGCTTCGGCGACCTTGCGCGTGCCGCGCTTGTCGACGACCTTATCGACCACGGCCACCGGCGGCTCGGCGAGTATGCTGATGGAAGGCACCACGATCTCGAACTTGTCAGGGCCAAGCTCCTTGAGCGCGAGTATCGCTTCGTTCTCCCATGCGATCAGCACATCGCCTATTCCCCTTTCGACAAAGGTAATGGTCGCCCCGCGCGCGCCGGAATCGAGCACCGGCACATTCTTCAGAAGCCTGGTGACGAAATCCTTGGCGCTGGCATCGTTGCCACCCGGCTGCTTGAGCGCATAGCCCCATGCGGCGAGATAGTTCCAGCGGGCGCCGCCGGAGGTCTTGGGATTGGGCGAAATCACTTGCACGCCCGGCTTCACCAGATCCCCCCAATCCTTGATGCCTTTCGGATTCCCTTTGCGAACCAGCAGCACGATGGTCGATGTATATGGCGAGCTATTGTGCGGCAGGCGCTTTTGCCAGTCCCTTGCCAACAATCCCCGCTCGGCGATTTCATCGATGTCATAGGCGAGCGCGAGCGTGACCACGTCAGCGCTCAAGCCATCGATCACCGAGCGCGCCTGTTTGCCCGAGCCGCCGTGCGACTGCTTGACGGTCAGATTGTCGCCGCCGCTTGCCTTCCACTGCTTCGCAAACGCCTGATTGACGTCCTGATACAGCTCGCGCGTCGGATCGTAAGACACATTGAGCAGGGACATGTCCGCTGCATGCGCGGACTGCGCCACGAGCGCAAGCGCGAATGCGGTTGCGAACAGTTTCTTGATTGCCATATTGTTCTCCCTCGGAGCGGTATTGGTTGCAAAGTCGACAGCGTAAATAAAGCGAGGCGAAAGCTGAACGAATCGTTTCGCGCTTCCTTATCCGATTTGCGCATAAGGGACATCAGGCAGCGGCGCGGACGCGCCAGGCGCGCGAATTCGAATTAATTGTTATTGCGCTATGCTTGCGGTTGCAAATGAGTTTGCAGCAGGCAGCTTGCGCCGCCGATCCATTACACGAACAGGAGATGACTGATGCAGTACCGCCAACTTGGCAATACCGATCTTCAGGTCAGCGCGCTCGCGCTGGGCACCATGACCTGGGGCGAACAGAATACCGAAGCCGATGCGCATTCCCAGCTCGATCTCGCGACCGAGGCCGGCATCAATTTTATCGATGCCGCCGAAATGTACCCCGTGCCCCCGAAGCCGGAAACGCAGGGACTGACCGAACGTTATTTAGGCAGCTGGCTGAAGAAATCCGGCAAGCGCGACAAGCTCATCATCGCAACCAAGGCGGCCGGCCCGGCACGCTTGCCGCACAATCCGAAACATGTACGCGGCGGGAAAAATCACTTCGACCGCAAGAGCCTGACCGAAGCGCTGAACGGCAATCTCGAACGTCTGCAGACTGACTATATCGACCTGTATCAGCTGCACTGGCCCGATCGCACCGTCAATATTTTCGGACGCCTCAACTACACCCATATTCCCGACGAGGAGACGGTGCCCATCGAGGAGACGCTGTCGGTGCTCGCCGACTTCGTCAAGGAAGGAAAGATCCGTCATTTCGGCGTGTCAAATGAAACGCCGTGGGGCGTCGCGAAATTCCTGTACACGGCGGACAAGCTCGGCCTGCCGCGCATCGCCTCAATACAGAATCCGTACAACCTGTTGAATCGCACATTCGAAATCGCGCTCGCCGAATTCGCGCACCGCGAAAAAGTCGGCCTGCTCGCCTACTCGCCGCTGGGGTTCGGGGTATTGTCCGGCAAGTACCTGAATGGCGTACGCCCGGAAGGCGCGCGCATCAGCGTGTACGAACGCTTCGTTCGCTACAGCAATCCGCTGGCGGAAAAAGCGACGCAGGAATATGTCGCGCTCGCGCGCAAGCATGGATTGGAGCCGGCGGCGATGGCACTGGCGTATGTCAACAGCCGGCCTTTCGTGACCAGCAATATCATCGCGGCGACCAAGCTCGAGCAATTGAAAGCCAATCTGGGCAGCATCCATGTTTCGCTCGACGAAAAAATCATCGCCGAGATCGATGCGATCCATACGCGGCAGCCGAACCCGGCACCTTGATTTCGTAAACTGTTGGGCGTCTGTTTGGCAAGGCCGGGATGCAATCCCGGTC
>JAQGLQ010000545.1 GCA_028292785.1 Noviherbaspirillum sp.
GTGACGGACAACGGTCCCGGATTCGCGCCGAAGATCATCTCGCGCGCGTTCGAGCCCTATGTCACCTCGAAGTCGCGCGGCACCGGGCTCGGCCTTGCAATGGTGAAGAAAATCATCGATGAACACGGCGGCCGAATAGACATCCAGAACCGGACGGATACCCACGGAGCCAAAGTCGCAATTTTGCTGTTAAAGTTAGCGGCAGACCGAGTTGCAGCATAGAGCCAATCAATGAGTGAAGCCGGTCGCGGCATGCGCAGGTGGATGCGGTCAGTCTGCAGTACCAAGGATCCGGCGATATCGAAACGAAATGACAATTGAAGCGAACAAGGCAAGCATATGGCAAATATCCTGGTAGTCGATGATGAAATGGGAATCCGCGAGTTGCTATCTGAAATACTTGGCGACGAGGGTCATGTCGTGATCACGGCAGAAAACGCGCAGCAGGCGCGGGAACACCGGGCAAGCGGCGCGCCGGACCTGGTGCTGCTCGATATCTGGATGCCCGACACCGATGGCGTGACCCTGCTGAAGGAATGGCAGCGCGATGGTCAGCTGACGATGCCGGTCATCATGATGTCCGGCCATGCGACCATCGATACCGCAGTGGAAGCGACCCGTATCGGCGCGCTTAATTTCCTGGAAAAGCCCATTGCGCTTCAAAAGCTTTTAAAAGCGGTACAGCAAGGCCTGACCCGTTCCCAGGAACCGGCCCGCCCGACAATGTTCCATGCCCGTCCCGCCCCAGTTCTGGTGGAAGAGCCGGCTGCAGCTACGGTGCATGTATCCGGTTTCACGCATAGCGTGGTGCCGCAACAAGCGACCGCGATGCAGGCTCCTGCGATGCCCGAGACACAATTGTTTTCCA
The DNA here is from genome assembly GCA_028292785.1 of Noviherbaspirillum sp. The sequence continues at coordinate 869 of JAQGLQ010000545.1, forward strand.
TGTCATTCGACTTGCCGCTGCGCGAAGCACGCGATGCATTCGAGCGGGCCTATTTCGAACATCATCTGATCCGCGAAGGCGGCAGCATGACCCGCGTCGCGGAAAGGACCGGCCTGGAGCGCACCCATCTTTATCGCAAGCTCAAGCAATTGGGCGTGGAACCCGGGAAGGTGGTAAAGAGAGGGTGACGCAAGCGACCCTTGCCACTCTCGTCAGCGGCGCGTTTCCCTCGGTGCGCGAAGCGGCGATCGCCGGCCTGGTGGATCCGGCCGAATCGACCGCTGTTATTCTCGAGGGCATGCCTGACGGCATGTCACGGCTTGATGAAATTACTGCTTTACCGACAGTACATATTGCACGCATCGCCCCCGGCTGCATGTGTTGCAGCGGCAATCTTACCATGCGTGTCACACTCGACCGCATATTGCGGCGCCGCCCGACGCGGCTTTTCATCAGTCTGGCCAGCGCTGGCCATCTTGATGAAATCAGACGTTTTCTGCATGCCGCTCCCTACGATCAATTGCTTGAACTCACTGACGATCTGCAACTTTGACGCAGGTAAAAAGCCAGCGGTTTTTTCCCGCTTGTGTTTATGGGAGTTGGCCCCATTTTTGCATTAGTAAAGAAGGGCATACCGGAATTAAATCCGTAGCAGAAGGAGCCAACATGAACCTGATCTATAACAGCGAGCAGTACAGCGTAGTGGAATTCGGAGCGGATGATGGCCGCGAAGCTCTCCGCTTCGGAGGCTACGAAATCATGGACAAGTCGGGCAAACGCGAAATATTTATTGGCGGCGCGCTAGCTCGCTCGTTCCGTGAAGAAGTGGAAAACCTTATCGCAACAGAACCAAGCGTTGAGGAAATAGACGACTACCTTGGCAAATACGACGAGCTGATGCGTCAGCCCATGGTCCTTCATTAACCTTGCAGCGGCCTGTTCATCATGCGTAGGCCGTTCTACTCGTGGTTTCACTACCGATCGTCTGCCGGATGCGAAGGTAGTGAAATGACATCGCACCATTTCTTTCATCTTCCTCAAACAATACATGTCGCATGACACGCGGCATGTATTGATCAAAATCATGGCCGCATCACACCGCGACTCGATGCAAACTGCGGCTTTTTGAAACGTTGCATTCGCTCGCGCGCGTCGATTTACATCGATTGGCTTGTTGCCAGCCTAAATTCTCCCGCACTTAAAAACATCTGCATCGCTACGCATGCGCCGGAGTAATCCCTGCGAGACAGGTAATGGCATGCATGCCATTAGAGGGATCAGGATTGCATTAATTGCACGCTGCATGGAATCCTTTCCATTCAACCGGCATAAGCTGCGTGATTCGGCTTTCCTATAAACTGCCGGCTTTTCATTCGGTTCCCCTGCCATGCAAGCCAATTCAAGCCCGGTCATCAGCGCGCAAAGCGGCATTCACGAACATTTGCCTTCCCTTGTCGCAAGGCACGCGAGCACCGCATTCCGCAAGCCTGTCGCGCCATACAACCAGGCGGCATTCGATCGCAGCATCGCGGCCTGGGATGAAGCGGGCCGGCCGCCTCTGATACTGGACGCCGGTTGCGGCGTCGGACTGTCGACGCTGAATCTGGCAAGCGCATTTCCCGATCACTTCGTCATCGGCGTCGATCAATCGGCCGACCGTCTGGCACGCAATACGGCGTGGGAAGCGCCCATGCCATGCAACCTGATACGCGTGCGGGCCGATCTCGTCGATTACTGGCGACTGCTTCATGCGGCCGGCGTGCCGCTCGCGCGGCATTATGTGCTGTACCCGAATCCCTGGCCCAAGATCGGCCAGCTCGCGCGTCGCTGGCATGGGCATGCGGTATTTCCGACGGTGGCGGCATTGGGCGGGCAATTCGAATGCCGCAGCAACTGGCGTATCTATATCGAAGAATGCGCGGCGGCGCTCCGGCAACTGACCGGACGTGAGGTGCGGTGCGAGCAATATAAAACCGATACTCCGATTACCCCTTTCGAACAGAAATACTTGGCGTCGGGACATACCTTGTGGCGCTGCCAACTTCCGAATCACGATGCTGAATGAGGATCTTTGAGTTTTAGATTGCATCGGGGGAAACACGTTTTGATACGGAACAAACGACTTCCACATACTTGCAATTTTCTCAACTTGGTGCGTTGTTCGTGCAACTAAAAGCCGGTAAGCTCAACGCTTCGTAATACTTTGTCAATTCCCCCACCGATCGCTCCCCCGCGATCTTGCTCGACGAGGGCGTTCAAGCGCCAGCCAGGCGGCGTTGGCGCTTCGTGCCTGCTTCGAGGCTCTTCGAGCACAGCTAAGATAGGTACGGAGAAATGCTATACGTTTCAGATTCCGCGCGCACCAACCAGACTGTCATCGTTCTGCGTCCGGCAGGCCCGGGAGCGGCGGCTTGCCCCTATGAAGCAACGCTGAAGGATCACGGCCTCAATCTGGTCGAATGCGCCACGCCGGAAGCGGCGCATAACGCCATCCAGGACGGCTGCCGCGTCGGCTTGCTGATCATCAACCGCGAGGCCGAACTCGCGCACCTCGGCAAGTATGAAGCCGTGGTCAGCAACAGCCTGGTCTCCTGGGTAGGGCTGGTTGCGCAAGAACTGATTTCGACCACGCGCATGCGCGAATTCATCGGCGAACACCTGTTCAACTTCATCACCACGCCGGCCGAGACGGACCACGTCATATTGACCCTGCGCCATGCCTGGGGCATGTCGTTCATGCGCGATATGCAGGCCCGATCGAAGGCGGAGCGCGGGCCGCTCGATGCCGAGTCGACCATGGTGGGCTACTCGGAGCATATGCAGCGCCTGTATGCGCAGATCCACAAGGTCGCGCGCACGGAAGCATCGGTACTGATCACCGGACCGTCCGGCACCGGCAAGGAAGTCGCCGCGCAATCGATACACCGTCAGTCCGATCGCAGCGACGCCCCGTTCATGGCGGTCAATTGCGGCGCCATCGCGCCGCAACTCTTCCAGTCGGAATTATTCGGCTATGAAAAAGGCGCTTTCACGGGAGCGCACCAGCGCAAGATCGGACGCATCGAAGCCGCGCAGGGCGGCACGCTGTTCCTGGACGAGATCG
>JAQGLQ010000574.1 GCA_028292785.1 Noviherbaspirillum sp.
GTATTCGACGTGAAAGCCGGCGCGGTACGGAAATTGGCGAGATACCACTGATTGAGCGCCGGGGCCGTGGCGACATCGGAGGGAACTACGGTGATAGTTGCCGCATTGAGCTGGCTGCTGACGATAAGGGCCGCTACGGCAGCAAATGAGCGAAGCGCATACTTCATTATTGGTATCTCCTGGATTTGTCGTTATGGCAAAGCTGTACACTTGCCAATTAGCAAATTCCGGGCCAATACTCAAAAATAATTGAAATATGTAAATGAATCAGAAGCTTGCGTTTCTGCAGGTACTTTCTTTTTTGATCTTGGCCGCTGCTACGGCAGGTCTGTCAAATAATCCGACACGCCAGGCAGAGGCGTAGCGCCTGACGCTTTAATGGCACTTACCGACTGCGGCTTCTGGTGTGGTCGATCAGGCAGGTTCGATCAGCCGCTCAATCGTGTGCGCCTGCACGATGCTCTCCAGTTCCTTGACGATGCGGCATGTCAGGTGCTTGCGGATGGAAGGCGACAGCGTTTCGTAAAACGTTTCGCTGATCTGCAGGTCGTGGCGTTCGGCATTGCGCGCATCCGGCGCATCGACGCCCAGTACCAGCACCGGCCGCGATTGCTGCGAGCGGTTGGCAGTGCCGCGATGAATCATGAGCGCGGTACGCGCGGAGATATCGCCCATCTGCGGCATCTTTTTCTGCATGCGGGCTTCATATCGCCCGTATAACTCCTTGGGCGGGAACATGCCTTTGTCGCAACCGGTGAAGGTATCCCATTGCGTGCCTGGCGCAACTTCCAGCGGACCCATTTCTTCGGTCACGTCGACGGTGGTGAGATTGAACGCGAGCGAGTTGAGGCGGCGACCGATGACGGTCTCGGGCGGCGTCGGGAAGTCGCGATGCCACGGCTGGTTTTGCGCGCCGGGACCAGGCACGTCGAAGCCGATCTCGACGACCTTGTAATCCGGTCCGAGCACTGCTTCGCATACGGCGGTGATCCAGGGATGCGACACGAGTTCCGCAAAGCCGCGGATGGTTTCAGGATGGATCTCGACATAGTAGCGGCTGGGTCCGCGCGGCAAGGCGCCGCCTGGGCGTTGCAATGCCTGCGCAAACAGATGGTCGATGTCTTCGCGCAGGCGCTGCACCCATTCACGCGAAAAGCCCTGCTTCAATCCGATGATGCCGTCGCCATAAAGGCCGCGCATGATTTCCGCCGTATCGAATGCAGCGGGCTGCTGAACGCTTGTGTTCATTAATCTTCCTTAAGACATTCGATGGACGCAAACCGCAGGCCGCCCGCCATGACGCCAAATCGATTCCGGAGGTCCGGGGCAATTGACATATCGCTATGAAGCGCGATGCGGTGCATGTTCGCATTGCTGCAGACATGGGTCCGTGAAGAAAGTGCCGCCGATAAAAAAATTTAATGGGGCCCGGAAAGATCGACTGCCAATATATGCGCGGCGAGGCGAAAAGATTGTGGTTTCTCGACAAGTGGCCGGCGCAGATAGTGAAAAAGTTCAGAAATGGCAATATCACGATGTGAGATTTTGTCATTGAAATCGTGCCCAGCATATTTTTGGCCAATAGTGCAAGCCTGTGGTTTTCCAGTCAATAACCATGGGAAACATGGCCAAAGTTCAACAAATTATGATATTTTTTCACCCCGGGATGAGAAGCTTTTTAACAAAAAAATCTGGTTGTCCCGCTTTTAAAAAATCCAACAATCCGAAATCCACGAATCCGGAGTAATTAATGAAGAGTCGTTACATTCTGGGCTGCCTCTTGGCAACCTCCGCAGCAATCAGCCACGCTCAATCCAATGTGACCATTTATGGTGTCGTTGACACTGGTGTCGAGTACGTGAACAACATCGGCGCAGCTGATGCCAACCTGACTCGTATCCCCTCTTTGACGGCTACGCTGCCATCACGTATCGGCTTTCGTGGTACAGAAGATCTGGGCGCTGGCCTGAAAGCGATCTTCACGCTCGAAAACGGCTTTGATCCGGGCGTTGGCTCGATGAACCAGGGCGGTCGCCTGTTCGGCCGTCAGGCATGGGTTGGCGTGCAGAGCAACTGGGGCACATTCACAGTTGGCCGCAACTACACCATGCTGTTCTGGGCGAACAACGATGCCGACGTTCTCGGACCGAACATCTACGGCACAGCGTCGCTCGATCCGTATATCCCGAACGCACGCTCGGACAACTCCCTTGCTTATCGCGGCACCTTCGGCGGCGTGACCGTAGGCGCTACCTACTCGCTGGGCCGTGACGCGGCTGGCGCGGCAGGCGTTGCCTGCGGCGGCGAGAGCGCGACCGACGCGCAAGCATGCCGCGGCTGGTCCGCTCTGGTGAAATACGACGCGCCGGTCTGGGGCGTTGCAGTGGCACATGACCGTCTGCGCGGCGCAACCGGCGTGGCGGCACTGGGCGGCAGCGGCCTGGAAGACAAGCGCACGGTCATTAACGGCTACGTGAAATTCGCGGGCGCGAAGGTCGGCGGCGGTTTGATCCGTCGTGACAATGAAGGCGCTCTGGACGCTCGGATCAACCCGACGCGCAAGAGCAACCTGTTCTTCCTGGGTGCTTCCTACCCGGTCACGCCGGCATTCACCCTCGATGGCCAAGTGTTCAAGCTTGACTACAAAGGCAGTTCGGCCGAGTCGACCATGTTCGCACTCCGCGGCACATATGCCCTGTCCAAGCGTACCGCAGCGTACGTGACGGCTGGCCGCATCGACAATGACGGCGGCCTGATCAACTCGGTCAGCGGCGGTGGGGTAAACAGCACCGGTAACCTGGCTGCCTCCACGTTCACGGCTGCCAGTGCATCGCAGACCGGCGTGATGGTTGGCGTGCGTCACGCATTCTAAGAAAAGCTAGTACGGTAAGCAGTAACTGAATTGCGCCCGGTTCCTTCTGGATACCGGGCGCTTTTTTTTGTCCGGGCTAAATCCCGCCGATGCAAAGGTATTTCATTTCGAGATATTCGTCGATCCCGTATTTCGATCCTTCGCGCCCAAGCCCTGATTGCTTGACGCCGCCGAACGGCGCGACCTCGTTGGAAATGATGCCGGTATTGATGCCGACCATGCCGTATTCAAGTTGTTCGGCGACGCGCCAGATGCGGCCGATGTCGCGTGAATAGAAATAGCTCGCAAGCCCGAACTCGGTGTCGTTCGCGGCGGCGATGGCTTCGGCGTCGGTCTTGAACCGGACGACCGCGGCCACCGGCCCGAAGGTCTCTTCGCGCATGATCTTCATGTCGCTGGTGACGTTCGACAGCACGGTCGGTTCATAGAAGCGTCCGCCGAGAGCATGTCTCCTGCCGCCGGCCAGCACAACCGCGCCCCTGGCCTGTGCGTCGCGCACATGCTCTTCGACCTTTTCGATGGCTTGCTGGTCGATCAGCGGTCCCTGGTTCACGCCTTGCTCGAAGCCGCTGCCGACCTTGATGCTGGCCGCGCCGGCCGCCAGCTTTTCGACGAACGCATCGTGGATCGACTCGTGCACATAAAAACGGTTGGTGCATACGCAGGTCTGTCCGGCGTTGCGGTACTTGGAGGCGAGCGCGCCTTCCACGGCCGCATCGAGGTCGGCGTCGTCGAACACGATGAAAGGCG
>JAQGLQ010000578.1 GCA_028292785.1 Noviherbaspirillum sp.
GCGGCTTGGCGTGACCGGTGCATGCTTGCCGCTGGATTGCCCGTAAATTGTTGGCGTCAAGCGAAGGGTTGCAGGAGTGAACTTTCTTGTCCGTACTTACATTGCAGGAGTTCTTCGCGGTATTTGGGGAGTATTTCCGAAATGCCGGCTGATTGATGGCGTTATTTATCATCTCGCTGTTTCTCTAATAGCAGTTATCCGAATCATCAGCGGCGGTCTGCGGGTACGGCTGTCGTTTTCGCCGTCGCCGCAGATCGCTGGTGTACGTGTCAGCATGTATGTGACAAATCGATGCTTTCGGTTCAATGCAATCAGTGACCTTGAAGCGAACGAATGCGCCGGGATTCGATCCCGGCCCCGCAATTAAAAATCAAACTGCGCCGACACCCTGAACGTACGCGGCGCTCCGGGGAACAGATACCCGCCGAGCGACTGCGTCACATCGCGCCAATAGAATTTATCGAACACATTGTCGATCTGGAAGCGCAAGGTGGTGGATGCTCCGGCTACGCGCGTCGCGTAGCGCGCTCCCAGATTGAATAGATGGTAGGCCGGCACGGTGACGCTGTTGTCGGGACTGAAGGCCTTGCTCCCCACATACTGCCAGCTTCCATTCAGCGCGAGGCCTGTCATTTGCGGCACCGCATAGTCGAGCCATGCTATCGACTTGAACTCCGGCACATTGGTCACGCGCTTTCCGTCGAATGCCGCCACGCCGGTGTCCCGCTGTCGCGCATCCAGCACGGCAAGGCTGATGCCCGCCGTCAGGTCGCGCGTGGCGCGGCCGCGCGCCGCGAACTCGACGCCGTCGTGCACCGCTTCACCATTGCGTACATAGGTGAATGTCTCGTCGGTATATTCAAACGGCCTGGTGATGCGGAACAGTGCGGCGGACATGACCCAGTCGCGGGCGAAGGCGGCCTTCACGCCGAGTTCCAGCTGTTTCGATTTGCTGGGGTCGAGAATCTGGTTGACATTGCTCGTGAACAGCGGCGCGGTACCGCCGTGCTCCAGGCCTTGCGCGTATGAACCGTAGACTGTCCAGTTCTGCCGCGGATTGAACACCAGCGCGACATTGGGCAGTACATGATTCTTGTCATAGCGCGCATTGCGCTCGCCTGCCGCATCGAACTGGTCCCGCTCTATCTGGGTATACCGCACGCCCGCATGCAGCTTGAGCTGAGGCGATAGTGCGAGGATATCCTGCACGAACAGCGAATTCTCCACGCCGCGACGGCGCTGGCGGATCGGACCGGTGGAGATGGTGGACGCCGGCACTGCGACAGGGGTGTAGATATTGCTGGTGCCATTGGCGAGCGACCCGGGGCAATCCACGGCGCCGTAGACGCAGTCGCCGAATTCGTCGCGGCGACGATAGCTCATGACGCCGGCGGTGAGTTCATGCTGCATCGAGCCGGTGGCGAATTTTCCATGAATCGTGGCCTGTCCGGTCAGCAGCGTCCGCGCTTCGTTCTCGCTCTGGTAATCGTAGACATCGTAATCGCCGTTTGCGCAGAAGCCCGGGAACAGCCCTGCCGACGCGCAGCCATAGGGGAATGCGGTGAAGTCGTCGCGCTTGAAGCTGTGCCGATTAATGGCAAGGGCCGTGGTCCAGTCGGGATTCAGCTGATATTCGAAACGCAGGCCGATATTGCCGCTGTCGGTTTCCACCGGCCTGCTCCATGGTTGGTTATTGAGCATGGTGCGGCCGGAAATGCCGGTCGGCAGACTCGTGCCGCCGATCAACTGGAAACCGGGAACCGATAGCTGGGATTTGTGTTGATAATCGAGGTCGAGTTGCAGCAGCGCCTGCGGGGTAAGCCGCCAGTCGAATGCACCCGATACGAATTGGCGCTCGCCGTCGGCGCCTCTGACATAGGAACGCAGTTTCTCGCCGGCGGCGTTGATGCGGTAACCGAAACGCTGGTCTTCCGAGCGTCCGCCGAGATCCAGCGCGCCGTACAGCGTCCCGCGATCGCGCGCCTCGATGAGCACCGAGCGCAGCGGCGTGCCGGTGGGACGCTTGGTGACGAAGTTGACGATGCCGCCGGGAGTGGCGATGCCGGCCTGCAGGCCGGCCAGTCCCTTGAGGATTTCGATGCGCTCCTTGTTCTCCAGCGGAATTAGCGCGTCGGAGGAAATCGGCAATCCATCCTTGCGGTAGCTCGATTCGTTGTCCAGCGCAAAGCCCCGGATGGAAAACTGTTCGGCATAGCCCACCGCGTTATACGCATCGTTGACGCTGGCATCGAGTTCAACCGCCTCGCTGGTACGGCGAATGCCGAGGTCCTGCATCTGTTCGCGCGTGATGACACTGACGGAGGCCGGCGTCTGCAGCACCGGCGCTTCGCTCAGTCCGCCGACGCTGGCGGCGCCGGCGCCAGCCACGCTGGTGGCGCTGACCGTGACTTCGGGCAAGGTCCTGTCGGCGGACTGCGCCGCGGCAGGCGACATCATGGCAAGCGCATTGGCGACTGCCAGAACGATGAGAGATGGGCGGAAGGCGGGTATCGGTGTCATATGCTCGGCAAGTCTCGGTAAATGTGGACCGGCGCGGGAGCGAAGATGCCGAACGGCTGTGCGCTTTCCCCACGCTGGCATTATCCAGATCGGGTACGAAGGGTTTTTCTCACCCGGAAAACGTGTTTTCCAGGACCCCTGGCGTGGGCGGATTGTACACAGGACGCACCGAGATTGCCGAGAGTACGGTAAGCCATGCGCTGAACGATTTGTCCGGAAATGCAACCAAGGTGGTTTAGGAGGCTTTATGAGCCCATATGACCCCAATGAAATCAACCGGCTGATCGGGGAGTTCACGGATTTGCAGGATGCATGGCAGAACGATCCGGCGGCATTCGACTGGACGCCGCTCGTCGCACTCGCCCGCCGGGGCGCGACGGCGTACAACGAGGGCTATGGACCTTCCCTCCATGCGCTGGCCATTGACGGCGCGCTGCATACCGAATTTCATGAGCGTTTCCTGTCCGAATCGCTGCGGGCCGGCTTCGATCCGTTCAAGCTTGCACGGGTCGGCTCGGGCACTGCGGAGGTACCGGTCATCGATCATGCCAGCCTGGCTGAAGAAGCCGACTCGAATCCCTCTTCGGAACGCATGCGCGCCGCGCTGATGGAAGTGGCGCGCGCGCGTTTCGGGCCCCTGGTGCAGGAATACGGCGAGGACCGCCGCAAGCTCGGCGAGACACCGCTCTATCGGACGGTCGAGGCGTGCGCCGAATCGATTCCGCTCGACATTCTCGACATCATCGCACCGGAGCTGGCAAGGCTGCATCATACGGCGCCCAAGCCGGGACAGGTCAATCCGGCGGAAGGCTATCTCAGCGGAGCCGAGATGGCGGTGGACAGGTTTTCAAAGACCCTGGGCTGACGCCGGGCAACCGCGTACGGTGACACGGGGTGCCCACCCTACCCTACATGAAATGGGGTGGCTCTTATACCTTCGGGCGCGACATCTTAAAGCGCATCTCCGTTCCGATCTCGAAGTAGTCCCCCGGTCCGCCCCCGCGCAGGATCGGCCGGCCGGCCGCCGTGTCATAGATGCCGTCGACGAGCAGCGCCTTCGATATGTGCACGCCGACCACCTCGCCCAGCACCAGCCAGGTGTCGACATTCTTGCCGTCCGCGCCGTGCAGCTGTATCAGCTGCGTCAGCTTGCATTCGAACGAAACCGGGCTTTCCGCTACCCGCGGCACGGAAATCACGCGCGACGGCGCGGGAGTCAAACCGGTCAGCTCGAATTCATTGACTTCGGGGGCAACCGCCGCGCTACTGAGGTTCATGACCTCCGCGAGCGGCCGGGTCGCGAGATTCCATCCGAATTCTCCGGTCTGCTCGATGTTGCGCACACTGTCCTTCCAGCCGACGCTGGCGAAACCGACGATAGGCGGCTTGTAATTGAATCCGTTGAAGAAGCTGTAGGGCGCGAGATTCAGTTTGCCTTCGCGATCATGCGATGAAATCCATCCGATCGGCCGCGGGCCGACGATGGAGTTGAAGGGATCGTGCGGCAATCCATGGCCCGAGGCCGGCTCATAGAAATGGATGTCGGTGTCAGCGGCCATGAGTTGAGTCTCCGAATGTCTGGAATGTCTGGATTCGTTATTGTATTGCAGTGCCCGGCTTGTCGATGGCCGCGCTCATTTCAGTTGCGCCAGCGGCAGCGTTTTCATGCGCATGCGTATTTCTTCCGCCACCGCACGCGGCGCGTTCATGTCTTGCAGTGCTTTCGGCCATAGTTCCTGTGCCTGCTCGACGGTGGCGCGCACCGCTGCGAGCGCCACCCGCTCGGCGATCCCGGCCTCGCGCGCGATAGCCCGGTAGGTAGCGAGCGTCTCTCTGCGCTGTCGTTCGTCGATCGCGACATTGGTGGCGAAGCCCTTGAAATTGGCCAATGCCGTCACGCATACGATGTCATAGGCCGGCGACAGTTCGGGCTTGACGCCATTATGGTAGATCACGGAAAAATTCTTGAGGTGGGCATCGGCATTGCCGAGCAGCGTATTGGCGGCTTGCCGGATGAAGAACTGGCGGATGTCTTCGATGCCCCGGACGCCGAGGCGGTCCAGCACCCGCAGCAGATTGACGAAGTATCTCGGCTCGCCGTACTTCCGGTTCGGCATGAGCGTCTGCATCTGGCATGCATCCTCCATGTGGGTCGAGCCGCCCGGCGTGCGGTCAAACCGCTCTACCGCGAGGAAATGCGTGCCGGCGCCCAGGGCCGCGACCAGGTCGGGCATGTCGATGTGAGACATCGGCCGCGGCTCGCATACCGCGACATTCACGCCAGCCTTCGATGCGAGCGTCATCGCGGTATATTCGTTGAATATCTGCGAGTCATCGCCGGGCAACGGCAGCTTGGCGATGATGTCCGACAGATGTCCCCGCACCGGGAGGACAAAGCGCCTGCCCTCGTGTGCGGAAGACAGCGCAATCTTGTTTTGCAGGCCGGAGATTGCCGCTGCTCCTTCGGCCGCCGCTTCCGGCACGCTGATTTCGAGATTGTCCGCGCCGCCGGTGA
>JAQGLQ010000204.1 GCA_028292785.1 Noviherbaspirillum sp.
TTTGCGCAAGCAGAAGAACAAGAAGAATCTGACGATGGCGCGATGCTACGGCGCGTGGTAGTAGTGCAGGATGCACTGCTAGCTTTGGGTGTTAATGGAGTGAATGACTGGCTGAAGGCGGCGGAGCGCACATAACCACGAATAAAAATAGCCGTTCCCTAGCTATAAATTCAGATCCTGCCCAGAACATGCCATAGAGCAGCACCGGCTTCGCATCGCGACACGACGATCACGCTGAGATATGCCAACCTTCTAGTGATCACGGGCGGTGAGATCCCAACGCATTTTGAATGTCGGCTATTGGGCGCTGACTTCGACTGGGCGTATGTCTGGGTTGGGTCGAGATCAGACTTGGTAGATATCCAAGTTCGACCAAGTCCCTACTCGCCGACGAACGAAAGCCTTTCATTATGAGTGGAATGAAAGGTTGTAAAGGGTGACCGACGGGAATTATTACATCAACACTTTTGGCAACCACCTTGCATGTGGAGCGGGCTTCATTGTTTCATTGAAAGCAATGAAGCCCTAAAAAATCAGCACACTATCGGAGGGGCATGCCCGCGGGCGGCTTTTTCCATGCATGGCGATTTGCGCTCACACATGCTCGTTCAGCACCGACTCCCGCACATCATGTTCGATCAGCCGCCAGATATGATCGACATAACGAATGAACTCCGGCGTGCGCTTGATCGAGAACGGCCGCGGTCGCGGCAGATCGATGTCGATCACTTCCTGTATGCGTCCCGGCCGGCGGCCGAATACCAGAATGCGGTCGGACAGGAACACGGCCTCGTCGATCTGGTGGGTCACGAACAGCACCGTCTTGCGGCCCTGCTCCCAGATCCGCATCAGTTCGGTCTGCATGATTTCGCGGGTCTGCGCATCGAGCGCGGAGAACGGTTCGTCCATGAGCAGGATGGCCGGATCGACCACCAGGGCGCGCGCGAGATTGAGACGCTGACGCATGCCGCCTGACAGCTGGCGCGGGTAGTAATTCTCGAAGCCGCCCAGCCCGACCAGCTTCAGCAGGTCGAGCGTGCGCTGCCGTTCATTCGGCCCCAACTTGCCCGCGATTTCCAGACCCAGCACGGCATTGTCATAGACCGTGCGCCACGGCAGCAGATTGTCCGACTGGAACACGAAACCGCGGTCGGCCCCCGGCGTGTTCACCACCCGGCCGTCCAGCCGGATCTCGCCCTCGGTCGCTTGCTCGAGGCCGGCGACCAGGCGCAGGAAGGTCGTCTTGCCGCAGCCGCTCGGGCCGATCAGAGAAACGAATTCGCCGTCGGCAATCGTCGTATCGATCGCGCGCAACACGTCCAGATCGCCGAAGCGCTTGGTCAGCCCACTCACCACCATCTTGTTTTTCACTATCGAATTCTCCATCAGTCTCGCGTCCATGGGACCAGGCGGCGCTCGAGCCAGGTGAAGCCCGCGATCAGGATCACGCCCGCCGCCGCAAGGATGACCACGCCGACGAACAGGTTCGGCATGTTGAAAGTTTCAGCGGACTGGCTGATCATTTGTCCGAGGCCGGCGCGCGAACCGAACAGCTCGGCCACCACCACGCCGATCAGTCCGCGTCCGATACCCAGCTTCAGTCCGGCCAGGATGAACGGCATGGCTGAGGGCAGCGACAGCTTGAAGAAGATCTGCGAGCGGCTCGCACCGAAACAGCGCAGCGTTTCGATCAGCCGCGTGCTGGTGGTGCGCAGACCGGCTTCGGTATTGATCGCGACCGGAAAAAGCACCAGCAGAATGACCACTGCGACCTTCGACCAGATGCCGATGCCCATCCAGAGGATGAACAGCGGTCCCAGCGCAACGGTCGGGGTGGCATACAGTCCCGATACCCATGGCTGGAGCGCCTGCTTGGCGCGTTCGCTGCTGGCCATGGCGAGGCCAAGTCCGATCCCGATCAGGGCCGCGATGCAGTAGCCGAGCACGAACTCCGTGGTGCTGACCCATACATGGTGGCCCAGTTCTCCGCCGGCCGCGAGCTTCCAGAACGCGATCGCGATCTGCGATGGCGAAGCCAGGAACAGCGGATTGGAGACGAACAGGCGGCTGATGATTTCCCATAGCGCCAGTCCGCCGGCTATCGACAGGAGGCCAATGCCGCAGTTGTCCCATACGGCGCGCCAGGCGCGCCCGGGCCGTTGCGGCTGCGCCGCCGCACCCTGTGTTTCACTCATGCTTGTCGTCATGTTCCGTCAACCCTTGTTGCGCGCGTCTTCCTGCGCGATGAAGTGGCGCGTGATCTCGCGCCCGGTTGCGAGCCACACATCCTTGTGGCCGCAGATATATTCGAGCGCGGCATCGAGCGCGCCGATGCGGTGCGCCTGGCCGATGATGTAGGGATGCAGCGCGATCGCCATCACCCGCCCCGATTCTTCGCCTTCCTCATAGAGGACGTCGAACTGGCGGCGGATCATGTCGGCGAAGCCGTCGGGCGTGACCAGCTTCTTCTCGAACGCAGGCTTGTCGTTGATCTCGAAGCTGTACGGCATGGACACGATGCGGCGGCCGTCTTCGAGCGTCATAGCATAGGGCTGGTCGTCGTTGACCCAGTCGCATACGTATTCGCAACCCTGGTCGATCAGATGGCCGAGCGTGTTCCAGGTTTGCTGCAGGCCGGTTCCCAGCCAGCCCGAGGGGCGTGTGCCGGTGGCTTGTTCGATGGTGGCGAAGGTGCTCTTGATGATGCGCTGCTCTTCCTCGGGCGGCACTTCATTGAGGCGCACGGTGTTGGTTTCGTTGTGACCCATCCATTCCCAGTTTCGCTTGGCGCCTTCTTCCATGATCTCCGGATGGACGGCGCACAGATTGCTGTTCAGCGCGACCGTGCCGCGAATGCCATAGCCGTCGAGCACCTTCATCAGGCGGAACACGCCGATGCGATTGCCGTAATCGCGCAGCGACCAGTTCGGGATATCCGGCGCGGCGCTGCCGCCGGCGCCGGGGATGCGGTCCTCGAGCGAAAAGAATTCGATGTTCGGGATTACCCACAGCGCGACGCGGGCGCCGTTCGGCCATTCGAGGCGCGGCCGGTTGATGATCGGAGAATAGGGAAACGGTCCGTAGGAGCCTGGTTTCATGCTGCGTCCTTTCCAGATTTCAGGGTTGCCAATTGCGCGACCACGTCGTCGACCGCGATCACGTCGGCGTACTTGTGATGCATGTCGAACAGATTGAACTTGTGCGACAGGATGCTGCGATCGAAGCAGCATTCTTCCGCCAGCACGACATGGAAGCCGTAGGAGTAGGCTTCCACCGCGGTGGCGCGCACGCAGCCCGAGGTGCTCTCGCCGCAGATGATCACGGTCTGGATGCCGCGCTGCGTGAGCTGCGCGACCAGCGGCGTGCCGAAGAAAGCGCTGGCGCGCATCTTGGGAATGACCACGTCCCCCGGCTGCGGCGCGAACTCCGGCCGGATCGCATACAGCGACGGATCGCGCGGGACGCCGCGCCGCTGCGTAGGTGACACGCTCGCGCCGTTGTCGGGGCGTGTGTCGGCGGTCGAGTAGAACACCGGTATGCCGGCGGCGCGCGCGGCGCCGAACAGCCGCGTGGTCGGCTCGATCGCATTCCACGCATATTCGCCGCAGGAGCTCGGATAGGTTTTGGATACTTCCGCAACCGGACGGGCGCCGCCCTGATAGGCCAGCTCATACAGATCGACGGCGAGCAAGGCCGGCCTGGGACCGACGAACACATCGCGCGCATAGTGGCGATAGAGTTCCAGTATGTCGGCGGGGATCACATCTTTCCAGCAATGGTCTTCAAACTTGTCAATCACGTTAACCTCGTTGTTTGTCTGTTTACTTGACTTGCGCCGCGAGCCTGGACAGCTCCGCATCCATGAAACGGGCCGCATCCGTCGAGCCTTCGATGTCGCCGAGATCCTTCAATGCCTTGACCAGATTGCCGACCGACTGGTTGTCCAGCGCGCCGGTGCGGTCGAAAACATTGATCTTGCGGAACAGGTCGTAGGTCTGCTCGATGTCGCGGCGTTCGGTGTCGGACACTTTCGAGAGGATGTCCACCGCCTCTTTCTTGTTGGCGTCCGTGTAGAACCAGTCGATGCTTTTTGCCATGCCGGCAAGGAAGTTCTGCAGCGCGGGCTTGTTCTTGCGTCCCCACTCGGCGTTGACCGCGAAGCCGGTGAACGGAAAATCCTTCACATAGTCGGCGGTCAGGCCGAGGTGGGTGAAGTTGGCCGACTCCGCGCGGAAGCTGAACGGCGGCGTCAGGATCGCGGCGTCGACCGCGCCCGACTGCAGCGCCGCGAAACGCGCGGCGGTGGCGCCGGCATACATGAAGTCGAACTGGCTGCTCTTTGCTTTCTGCGCCGCCGCCATGCGATCGACGTAGATGCGGGTGATGTCCTTGGCGCCGCCGATGGACACCTTCTTGCCGGCGAGGTCCGCCATGGTCTTGATGCCCGGCTTGGCCATCATGCCGTACGGCGCGACCTGGGCTTCCGTTCTCAACAGCGCGATCTTGGCGCCCTTCTCGATCGCGCGCAGCGGATCGGCCAACCCGCCCACGCCCATCATCACCGAGTTCGAGGCCACCCACTGGAATACCGATGCGCTTGACGGCGCCGACACCATGTCGATCTCGATTCCCTTCTCGGCGAAAAAGCCTTTGGAGATGCCGATATAGACCGGCCACTCGAGCGATGAACCTTTGCCCACGGCGGCCAGCGTTATCTTGTCGGCCGCATGCAGCGCGCCGGTGCTCAACGCCGTTGTTGAAAGACAGAGCGACAACCCGACGATACGGGCGCTCGATTTGAACCAGTTCTGCAGCGATTTCATTTTATTGCTTCTCCATGCGTGAAGTGTTCCAAAAATCGGACAGGCGGGGCACGCTTGCATGCGTACCGAGTGCACGAACCATGCCAGCGATAACGCGCCAATTGCTGCGAATGCGAATGCGGATGAAAGATGCGGGCCGATGCGATGCATCGGTCGAGGGGCAGTCTCCTTGTTTCATTGAATACCCGGTCTTGTGCCGGGCTTTGATTCAATCGGTGTTTCCGGCTTTGCTAACGGCAGCCGGCCCCGGATATTTCATACAGCGTACTGCTCATTTCCGGCCCGCCGAATACGCCTGCGCGATCTCGCTGCCGGTGGCGAACCAGGCGCCCGGTTTTTCCGCGATATATTGCAGGGCCTGGTCGAGATATTTCGAGCGGTACGGATGTCCCATGATGAAAGGATGCAGCGGAATGGCCATGACCGCCGGGCGCTCCGCGCTTTCTTCGTACAGTACATCGAACTGATCCTTCAGGGCTTGCAGATAGTCGGGGCCCTGATAGCCCGCGCGCATGAAGCAGTGGATGTCATTGATCTCGCCGGAGTAGGGAACGGAGACCAGTGCGCGCCGCGGCGTATTCATGGCGTACGGCTCGTCGTCGTTGAGCCAGTCGCACACATAGGAAAGGCCGGCCTCCTCCAGCAGCGCCGGCGTGTTCCACGATTCCGCGAGCGCGGGGCCCAGCCATCCCTTCGGCCTGTGCCCGGTGGATTGTTCGATCGTGTCAAGCGTCTCCTTGATGAGGCTGCGCTCTTCATCGACGGACAGCTTGCCGAGCATTTGCGAATTGGTCATGCCATGTCCCATGCATTCCCAGCCGCGCCTGACGATTTCTTCGACGATCCGCGGATAGTGGCGGCACACCAGTCCGTTCAGCGCGACGGTGGCCTTGACCTGATGTTTGTCGAGCACTTTCATCAGGCGCCAGATGCCGGCGCGCACGCCGTAGTCGCGCCATGAATGGTTGTAGACGTCCGGCACGAGACCGGCGAAGCCGGGGTTGACGGAGGTCGCCGGAATCCCCGGCTGGAAGTATTCGATGTTAACGACCGTATGGATCGCGATCCGCGCCCCGTTCGGCCATTTCAATGGCGGCCTGTCGATGACAGGCTCGTAGGTTGTCATGAATTCCGACATCTGTCTCCTCGCTGTGAGTTGGTGTTATCCGGTCAAGTTACTCAGGACCAGTGCACGATTCTTTTTTCGATGCGAATGAAAATGAAATTCAGCAGGTAGCCGACGATCCCCAGGGTGAGGATGCCGGCGTACATCTGCGCCACTTCAAAGCTGCGTTGCGCCTGCAGGATGAAATAGCCGATCCCGCTGTTCGCCGCGACCATCTCCGAGATGACCACCATGATCAGGCCGATGCCGAGGCTGATGCGCAGGCCGGTGAAGACATGCGGTATCGCGGAAGGGAAAATGATCTTGCGCAGGATGTTGTAGCCGTTCAGGCCGAAGGTCCTGCCGGTATCGATCTGCACCGCATCGACATGCTTCACGCCGCTATAGGTATTCAGCAGGATCGGGAAGAATGTCGCGGCGGCGATAAGGAATACTTTCATCTCCGTGCCCAGCCCGAGCAGCAGGATGGCCACCGGAATGTAGGCCGGCGTGGGAATCGGACGCAGCAACTCCACCAGTGGTTCGAGCAGGTTGTCCATGATGCGGAAGTATCCCATCAGCAGCCCCAGCGTGATACCGCAGAAGGCTGCGAGGAAGTATCCGATGAACATCCGGTAAAGGCTCGCGCCGAGCTGTTCGACAATCACGCCGGAATAGATAAGCTTCCACCACGCCTGCAACACCGTGCTGATGGGCGGGAAGGATAGCGACTGCGTCATGCCGCTCTTCACCGAAATTTCCCACAGTCCCAGCAGGGCCACGATGAGTACGAAACCGAGCAGGCGGCCGTTCCACCATTTCGCGTTCATTATTTTTCCCCTCTTTCCGCTTTATAAATCTCTTCATACAGACGATGTCTGTATTTCAGAAAGCCGGGTTGCTCGGGCGTCGTCAGGTGATTGCGCGGATAAGGCAGATCGATCTCCATATCGAGCGCGAGGTTCAGCGGCGACCGATGCAGGACGATGACCCTGTTCGACAGATAGACCGCTTCTTCGATATCGTGGGTGACGAACAGGATGGTCAATCCCAGCTTCTCCCACAGCTCCAGCACCAGGTCCTGAAGCGATGCGCGCGTCATCGCGTCGACCGCGCTGAACGGCTCGTCCATCAGCAGCACATCGGGCTCGCATGCTAGTGCTCTGGCGATGGCGACGCGCTGCTGCATGCCGCCCGACAGCTGGCGCGGATAGTAATCGCCATAGCCGGCGAGGCCGACCTGCTTGATCATGTTCTGGCAGCGCTCGTTGATTTCCTTGCGCGACCATTTGCCCCGGCTTTCCATGCCGAAGGCGATGTTCTCGCTCACCGTCCGCCATGGAAAGATCGACTTCGTGTACTGCTGGAAGAGATAGAGCATCTCGAACGGCGGTTCGGTGATGACCTTGTTACGCAACACGATCTCGCCGCCATCCGCGCCTTGCAGGCCGGCGACGATCTGCAGGAGGGTCGACTTGCCGCACCCGGAAGCGCCCAGCAGCGATACGAAGCTGCCTTTCGCGATCGAGCCCTGGACGTTATTGAGAATATTCCGCCGCGCGCTGCCGGTCCCGAAATGTTTCGAGATGCTCTTGATTTGAATGAATTCGTCATCGGGACGATTCATGGTCTGCTGTGACGACATCCTGCAGTCTCTCCCTTGAGCGCCTGATTATTTCACTGCCGTCGAATAGAGGACGGTGTCCGCCTTCATATCCGAGTTGATCAGTTCATGGCGCTTCATCAAATCGATCAGAGTCTGAACGGTGGCTTTGTCGACATTGGCGTTCCACATGATCGGCTTCATTTTCTTGATCGTGTCGATATTGATGCCGGTGAATTCAGCAATCAGTTTTTGCGTCTCTTCAGGATTTTTTTGCAGATACTCGTTCGTCTTGCGCATCGCATTGACGAACTTCTGAGCCGCCTGCTCATGCGATGCCAGCCATTTCTCCGATGCCCAGAAAGCGCCTATCGGTTGACCCGGGAGCGCCTCGACCGCCGGATAGGAAATGGCGCGCAGCTTGCTGTTCGCCGCCATTTTTGATGTGAACGGTTCCACGTTGAATACGGCATCGACCTGCTTGTTCAGCAACGCATCTTCCATGTTCGGATAGGGCAGCTCGATGAAGCTGACGGCATTTTTGTCGATGCCGTTTTTCGACAGCACTTCAACCATCGACAACCATGTCTGGTTCTTGATGTGGTTGACCGCGATGCGCTTGCCTTTCAGGTCCTTGGGGCCGGCAATGCCGGCGTCCGCGTTGACAAAGATCGCCTGGGTGTCTTCGCCTTCCTTGGCCGCGATTTCGTTCTGCATCACCATCTTGAAATCGAATCCCTTGTCTCTCGCCTGAATTGCCGACGATGGAATGCTGAGCGTGATATCGATTTTTCCCGCGCTGACCGCAGGCAGCAATTCGGCGCCGCCGCCCATCTGGGTGAAGGTGACTTTCAGGCCTTCTTCCTTGAAATGGCCGAGCTTTTCGGCGGCGTACAAGTTGCTGAGCGCAGCGATTTTCAGCGTGCCGATATTCAAAGGAATGGCGGCGTCGGCACCCGCGGTGGGGGCGGATGTCGCCGGGGCGGCTTCCGTTTTCGGTGCTTCCTTGCCGCAGCCCGCCGCGACGAGCAGGACCAGCGCTCCGAGCGCGGTCCGCCAAACCTTGCCTGATTCTTGCAGTGCTTGAGTCAACATTCTTATTTTCCTTTTTGTGTGAACTGGTCAAAAATCGTTCGGTTCGGCCATGCATCCGAACCGTTGCTGCGGCCCGAAGTCTTGGTCAGCCGGCCTTTTGCGCGGGCTGATAGTTATCCAGCCATCCGATTACCTGCTCCAGCGGCAGGACGTCGCCATACTTCATGTTGATGTCCATGAGGCTGACTTTGTGCGAGATCTCGCTGCGGTCGCC
>JAQGLQ010000057.1 GCA_028292785.1 Noviherbaspirillum sp.
GTCGACATCGACTCCGATAAATGGCGCCAGTACGGGGAAAAGAAATATTGGCCGATGAGCTGGCTGTATCGGCGTGAAGCACGCCAGCTGCTGCGCTACGAGCGGCGGATAGCCGAAGCGTTCGATGCATCGCTGTTCGTGTCGAGTGCGGAAGCGGAGATGTTCAAGCAACTGGCTCCAGAAAGCGCGGGCAAGGTCGGCTTTTTCAGCAATGGTGTGGATACCGACTATTTCTCACCGTCTCCCAGCTTTGAGAATCCCTATCCGGGGAGTGGTACTTCCATTGTCTTCACCGGCGCAATGGATTACTGGCCGAATGTCGATGCAGTGCAATGGTTCGCGAATGAAGTTTTGCCTACGGTACGTCTGACCCATCCAACCGTCCAGTTTTATATCGTCGGCTCACGGCCTTCGGCAAAAGTCCAGGCGCTTGCCGCGCTGCCCGGCGTGCAGGTGACCGGCACTGTGCCGGACGTGCGTCCGTATCTAGCACATGCTCAGCTCTCGGTCGCCCCGTTGCGCGTCGCGCGCGGTATCCAGAACAAGGTCCTGGAAGCGATGGCCATGGCGAAGACCGTGGTGGTATCCCCGCAGGCACTGGAAGGCATTGACGCGCTGCCCGGCCGCGATCTGCTGCTGGCCGAAAACGTGCAGCAATTCGCCGCAGCGGTCACCGCGCAGTTGACGCGCCCGGACCAGGCAATGGGCCGCAATGCGCGCGAAAAAGTAGTCTCACAATACGCCTGGACGGCTAATTTGTCGCACATCGATGAGCTGCTGAATGCGGAAGAGAAGCAGTCCGCAACGCCGGCCGTCAATCGTGCTTCATCCCTTACATCGGTCCGAGCATGCTCCTGACAACCACACGCACTGATTCCTCCGGAATCCTGAAGAGCTGTGCTATCGTCGGCGCGCTGCTCGCGCCCTTCCTAATCTATTTCACAACCGTCCGATCGATCGTGGCGATCTGGGACAGCTCTGACACGTTTGTGCATGGATACATCATCCTGCCCATCAGCCTGTGGCTGATCTGGAAGCGGCGCAATACCATTCCGGTGGAGGAAGCCGCGCCGTTCTGGCCAGCGCTGCTGCTGCTTGCCGGATGCGGCTTCGGCTGGTTGCTGGCGGCGCTCGGCGGCGTGCAAGTCGTCAGGCAATATGCCTTTGTAGCGATGATCCCGCTTACGGCGCTCGCCGTGCTCGGCGTGCGCGTCGCTTGGTCGATCGCCTTCCCGCTGCTGTTCCTGTTCCTGGCTGTGCCGTTCGGCGAGATTTTCATTGGTCCGCTGATCGACTTCACTGCCAACTTCACCGTGGCAGCGCTGCAACTGACCGGAATTCCTGTTTTCCGCAACGGCACGCACTTCGAGCTCCCGACCGGCAGTTGGTCCGTCGTCGAAGCCTGCAGTGGCGTCCGTTATCTGATTTCATCGTTTACATTGGGCTGTTTGTACGCCTACCTGACCTACAGTTCGCCGTTGCGACGGGCAGCGTTCATGGTACTGTCGATCCTTGTGCCTATTCTTGCGAACGGCCTGCGTGCGTACATCATCGTCATGATCGGTCATTTGAGCGGAATGAAGCTGGCGACCGGCGTCGACCACCTGATTTATGGCTGGCTGTTCTTTGGCCTCGTGATGTTCATTATGTTTTGGATAGGTGGCATTTGGCGCGAGGACCAGGAAAATACGCCAGCCCCGGCGGCCAATGCGGCAGTGGTTGCGGCGCCAGTGGCAGACATCAGGCGGATCGTTATCGCAACTCTATGCGGCATCGCATGCATGGCCGTCTGGCCGCTGTACGGGCAGTATCTGGAACGCGCCGGGTTCAATCCGGAACCGGCGCGGCTGACCGGATTCCGTTCAAGCTGGCACGAAGCACCTGCGTTTACGCAATGGAAGCCGCGTTTCGCGCCGGCCAATGCCGAGCTCCACAAGTTCTTCCAGCGCGATGCTCAGCAGACCGGACTGGCCCTCCTGTATTACCGTCATCAACGCCAGAATGAGCAGCTCATCAGCTCGGTGAACCATATGGTCACGGAACAGGACACGCTTTACCGCCAGATCGGCAACGCGGTGCGACAGGAGACCATCGCCGGCCGCATGCTGACCGTTCGCGAAGCGACGATGCAGGACGGCCCTACCCAATTCGTCGTGTGGTACTGGTACTGGATAGATGGCGCCGTCACGGCCAGCGATTACAAGGGCAAGCTATTGCAGGCAAAGGAAAAATTCCTGATGCGAGGTGACGACGGCGCGGCCGTGATGGTATTTGCGCCATACGCGGTCAAGGCCGATGAAGCGCGCGCGACCTTGCGCAACTACTTGAACGCGAACCTGGCATCGATAGAAGCCACGCTCGCCAGCAACAGAAAACACTGAGGCCGTCCGTCCCGATGAATACGCCACCCTTGATCGTTCACTTGCTCTATCGCCTGGATTTCGGCGGACTCGAGACCATGCTGGTGGAACGCATTAACCGCATGCCCGCCGAAAAATATCGGCATGCGATCGTCAGCCTCACTGACTACACCGATTTCTCGAACAAGATTACGAAACCCGGCGTCGAGCTTTTTTCACTCCACAAGCCACCGGGCATGGCGCTGGCAACGCATCTGAAGCTGTGGAAGTTGCTGCGCCACCTGAAGCCGGCGATCGTGCACACCTATAACCTCTCGGCGGTCGAATACGGCATCACCGCAGCGCTCGCCGGCGTTCCGGCGCGCATCAGCGGCTCGCATGGGCGAGATGCCAGCGACCCGGAAGGCAGGAACCGCAAGCATAATCTCTTGCGGCGGATGATGATTCCGTTTTATCACT
>JAQGLQ010000110.1 GCA_028292785.1 Noviherbaspirillum sp.
CGGCCGTCAACAGCGCGCGCGGCGACGCCTCGATCGTGCAGACCACGCTGTCCGCCGCCATCAGGTCGCCCTCGGCGTAATGCCAGTCGATTTCGGTCGACCGGTCGATCGCCAGCATCACGCCTTCGAACCACGGCGCGCCGCACAGCACCGCCGATTCCCGCACCACCACCCGCGCATGCACCGGCTGGATCGCAGGCACCAGCCGGCCGGTGACGTCGCCGCCTCCGACATCTTCCGCGAGCGCTTCATCGATATTTCTCGACAAGGCAGCGGCCAGTTCGGCGCTCAGCGGCGCGAAAGGATTGTTCAACGTACTCATGCCGGGCCCACTCCCGCAAACAATTCCTGTTCGCGCGCCAGGTCGGGACCCGGCTGCACGCGCGCCCGTGTCTGCGCGGCGAAGCGCAGCATGCGGTCGATGCAGCCGTGGGCGCGCAGGCCCGTATCGCGCTCGACGATGATTTCATTGCTCCCGCTTTCCAGCACAAGCGCAAGATTGCGCAAGCCATTCATGGCCATCCAGGGGCAATGCGCACAGCTCTTGCACGTAGCGCTGTCGCCCGCCGTCGGCGCGGCAAAAAAGCGTTTGCCCGGCGCAGCCAGTCGCATCTTGTGCAGGATGCCGGTATCGGTCGCCACGATGAATTCCGGCGCATCGAGCGTGGTCGCCGCGGCAATGAGCTGCGAGGTAGACCCGACGACATCGGCCAGGGCCACCACCGCTTCCGGCGATTCGGGATGGACCAGCACCTTCGCCTGCGGATGTTCTTCTTTCATCAGCGCCAGTTCTATTCCCTTGAATTCATCATGCACCACGCACGCGCCTTGCCACAGCAGCATGTCGGCGCCGGTTTTCTTGCGGATGTACTCCCCGAGATGCTTGTCGGGCGCCCACAAGACCTTCTCGCCGTGCGCATGCAGATGCGCGACGATCTCCAGCCCGATCGAAGAGGTGACCATCCAGTCGGCGCGCGCCTTCACGGCCGCGCTGGTATTTGCATACACCACTACGGTACGATCCGGATGCGCATCGCAAAACGCCGCGAATTCGTCCGCGGGACATCCGAGGTCCAGCGAACATGTGGCATCGAGGTCGGGCATCAGCACCCGCTTTTCGGGACTGAGAATCTTCGCCGTTTCGCCCATGAAGCGCACCCCCGCCACCACCAGCGTACGTGACGGATGGTCGCGGCCGAAACGCGCCATCTCGAGCGAGTCGGAAACGCAGCCGCCAATCTCCTCGGCGAGCTCCTGCAGATCGGCATCCACATAGTAGTGCGCGACCAGCACCGCATCCTGCTCGAGCAAAAGCCGCTTGATGCGCTCCTTGAGATGCCTCTTTTCCTCCACGGACTCGGCCGCGGGTACGCGCGCCCATGCCTCGCCAACGCAAGCCGCGCCGGTTTGCATTCGAGGGAGTTCAAACTGAACCGACTGAATAATGTGCTGCCGCATGAGTATCGCGCTCTCCTGAATGTCTGGGTATCATCCGAAAATTTTACTCGAAGCGTCCGGCTATTTGAATGAATGAACAGACGCTATCAGAGAATGAAGAATGTGAATTTCCCTCTCGCATGGACGACGAGGCGTGCCGTTGTCAGCCGGTCTCTGTCGGGAAAGGAACAACTCATGGAAAGAGCGCGAGCGCCGCTTGACGGAACACGTATAAGCACGACATACAAGCACGACGTAGAAGCAAGTGGAGCGGTTTCCTGACCGATAGTCCAATGCGAATTCATGCCATACCGGTTAGCCGGTGCCAGCCATGGCGGCGCGGTATCCGTTTCCGGAACTACATCGCATCTCCATCCGGCCCGCTCGCACGTGACACGCGCAGTCTAAGAAGAGCGGTACTGCAGGGCGCCACCGCAAGCGCCGCAAGCCATGCGGCAACTGCGCAAGGAAGCCAGCCCACCGCGATGCCAACCAGGAAGCCGAGGTGAATCAGTCCGGTTATGTAGCATGCAAAGAACACCAGCACTGCGGCAATCCCGGCAATCCGTCTTCCAGCTATATCGCACCATGCATCGGCATCGGCGACACGCTGTATAACGATTGCGTGCTCAGTGATTGTGGTCATGATGCCTCCCTTCAGCATTTGCTGTATGAGTGGTTATAAATGCGCCCGCATCCGAAGCCGTCGCACGATCCGATACTGCGTCGACATCTGCGTCGCCGGCACGTCAGCGCTGAAACACATCCGGCTTCCTCACATCTTAGAATCAAATTCCGATCGTGGACTGATTATTAGCGGGCGCTAATCCGCCTGCTTCAATTGTCTTGTCACCGCGTCAACGGTTCAAGTGCAAACAGTGAAACAATTCCTTGATCAAAGGATGGTTGGCTGCGAAATCGGCAATGCCGTCCGAAACGACTGCTTTGCGCTCGGGCGATTCGCGTCTTTGTTCAGCCTGGCCTCCACTCATATCCGAACCGGTTTCGTGCCAGCCGCCCATCGAACTCCGGCTGGCATCCAGCAGGCGACGGTATTCCGCCAGCAGATTCGATCGCTCTTCATGGTCGGGATAACGCTCCTGTGCGCACTGAATCAGCGCGAGCTGTCTGAGTGGCTCGCGGACCTCCTCGATCAGCTTCGAAAAACTTGCCAAAGAATCCAGCAGGCTCGCTTTGGCGGATACCTGCGCTTTCGGAAGCTCTTGCGCTTTCGGCCGCCGACAACGCTGCTGTTCCGAAGGAGTCTCTATCAGTCTTCGCAGTTCACCGACGCTCAGATCGGTCGCTTCATGCATCCGGATCAGCAAGCTGGCGCCGACAGGCAGCTTCCTGCGACGGATCTTGCTGATGAGCGGCGCGGGCACATCGAGATATCTGCACAGTGCGGCATCATTTTTCAGATTCAACTTTGCGATCACCGTATCGAGCAGATTGTCCGGGTTGTACGGAGTCAGCGTAATGGCCTCATCGGCTTTTGTTTCCATTCCTTGTTCCAAACATTATCGGGCGCGGCTTTCTCGCGTTGAGCGCATCGGATTGTGCGCACGTTTTGTTCGAGGATCTGTGCGGGGTCTTGCAAGCGTCGTGCCCAAGAGCATTGCGGCATCGCCCGGAGCAGATTCCAAACGGGCTTCAACGATATATTTAGCGCGGCCGTGCGCCGAGAATGATTAATGACTTCTTAACTTCCTAATACGCGCGATGCAGTCTGGCGCGCGTTGCGCGCCGTCGTTCAGGAGCCGTTGCGCTCTTCGAGGATTTGCCAAGTGGTGCCGCGCCTTGTCAACACAAGGATCTTGTCCGTGACATCGCGAAAGCGGTCCGACACGTAGCTTTGCCGGAACTTCACGATGGCGACATCGCCATCGACGGTAAGGCGAGGCGAGTCCACCGTCACCTTGATATTGTTCTTTCCGGAAATGCGCGCCGCTCGCAATTTTTTCCAGGTATCGCTCGTCTGTCCTCTCGGTGTCTTGAAATATGGCGCATAGAAGGACAGATAGCGCGTCACGTCCCGCGCACTCCATGCGTTCGCCCACTCGTTCACCATGGCTAACGGATCGACGAGATCGTCGCGTACGCCGCTATCGGATTTTGCGACGGCGGCACGCGGCACCACATTCGACTTCCCCGGCGCGGTGGCCGGACGAGAGATCGGCTCGAATGCGGAGGGGCTGCCCGCCGCCGGTGGCATCGCCTGCGCCGCGGTCTGCCTGTCGTCGGAGAAAACCAGGGTGCCCTTCGTTTGCGAGACCCCCGGCGCCGCGTCGACCGCACGTTCGCCGATGACTTTGTCGAGCAAGCTCAATTTCTCGGATATGCCCGTGGCCACGGGATCGATCTGTCGGGTTCGGCTGTACGCCCGATATGCCAGCCGCGCGTAGTCATTGGCCAGCTTCTCGAGCGCATCCGCATCCGGCGAGGCGGCGGTAAGCTCCGCCAGTTTCACGGGGCGACCGCGGCTCGGCAATCCTCCTATCGCCGACAGGGTCGCGGCATTGTCATGCGCGACACGATTGCCGGAACCGAGGCTCAGCGCCCTTTCATAGAAAAGGCTTGCCATCTGCGAGAAAAGGTCGCCAAGATTTTCATGGGCCGTCGCATAGCGGGGATCCTTCTTGACCGCCTGCTCGAGCGCGGCGCGGGCGCGCTCGAAGTCGCCGTTTTTTTCGTATAACACGCCCAGATTGTTATGCGGCTCGGCCAAGTCCGGATAATCGCGCGCAAGCTCGCTGAAGACCTTGATCGCCTGCGCCACCTTCCCATCCTTCGCCAGCTTCACGCCCTCGGAAAAGCGTGCCTGGGCATCGTCCTCCGCTTTCATCGCAGGGCGTGCCGGATCGTGGACGGCAGCCATGCCGCGCGCATGCGGCGCCGCGGTGTCGCCCAGTTGCGCGTACGCTTGCACCGTCATGGCCGACCAGAGCGAGAGAGCGACAAGCATGCGCGAGAAAACTTTCTGTTGCCCGTCATTCGATAAACGGTATTTCATGGGGCATCCTTTTTACGTCGTTATTCAGAAGATATCGGAATCGGCGTGCGCGGCAGGAATGGCGGTTCCAGCCGTTGGATTGTGCGAAAAAAAACCGCAAGGCACAGCAACATTTAGGCCGTCCTAATTCTCCTGTGCCTTCACCGGGATGAATGCATTGTGAAGCTAAGCCGCGCGAGATCCCGGACCGGCGCGTCGTGCGCATACCAATCCTTATCATTTACTAATTCTTCGTGTATCCGGGGATTTCTCGCCCACACTAAAGCTACAGAAATGTCTTTTCCCGGTGCGCCCCGCCGTCCATCGGCTTCATGGCCCGGCGCGATTGTCTGATGTTCCTGAACAAGGAAGCATGAAATGAAAAAATTATTTTCTATCGTATGTTTCGGACTAGCGGGCATCGCCGCTCCCGGCACGCACGCCACAACCGCAACCAATACTTTCAACGTGAGCATCAGTCTCACCTCGGTATGCGAGATCACGACGGTTCCCGCTGCCGCATCCTTTACCTACAGTTCATTCCAGACCAGCGCGGCGACCTTCAGTGATTCGTTCAACATGCGCTGCACCAATACGCTGCCGATCTCCTCCGTCACGCTGGACCAGACTTCGGTAACCGATAGCGCGACAGACTTGGCATATACGCTCGCATTGGGAACCATCCCTTCGGCAGGCACCGGCGCCACGCAAACGATTTCGATCACCGGCACGATGCCTTCCGGCCAGGCGGGCACCTGTGCGTCGGCGAATTGCACGAATTCGAGCTCGAGCAACAAACAGCGCACCATCACGGTCACTTACTGATCCGCCTGGCCATGAACGGGATGCGTGCGCTCGCATCCGGGCTGGCGCTGGTCTGCTGGACGGCCGGCGCCTGTGCGGGAACCGCGAGCGCGCAGTTCAGTGTAGGTATCGTAATGCGCGCGATGCGTGACGGTGTCTGCGTCAGCAGGGCCCTGAGCCATGCGGCGGGAGCGATCGTGAAGGTCGATTGCGATTCCAACCAGTTTGTCAGCATCGAGCCGGACCCGGCCAGGCCGTTTCTCGGCTCGATGAGCCGAAGCAGACGAACATGGTTCGGCGTGGCGCCGGCACCGATACCGACTGAACGGCTGACGGGACCGGAGCACATGTCATCGCTTGCGATAGCGCCGAGACTGGTACGGGTGACTTACGAAGCGGTAGTTGCGATGGAAGTCAGCGCATTGACGCTGACGGGCCTGCTGACGCCTTCCGCTGCGTTTTACTACGACATGTTTGGAAGCCGTCTCGACACCGAACTCCCGGCGGGCGGAACACCTGCCGAGACACGCATGGAGATGCCGGTACAGATGCTGATCGGCTTTTGAGCATAAGGATTTGACACATGCGAATACTTGCCCTGCTTGCCTTAGGTGGTCTCGCGCTGATGAATGCGACACCCGCATTGGCGGGAGTTTTCTCCGTCACGCCGGTGCGCATCTTCATGACCCCGAAGGACCGCGCCGTCGCTGTCACACTGACCAATATGGGCGATACGGAAGTGGCTCTCCAGGCGGACATCAATGCGTGGCGGCAGAAACCCGACGGCACGGACGAACTTGTGCTGACCGACGACATGATTCTTTCGCCGCCAATCCTTAAACTCGCGCCCAACGCGCGGCAGGTGGTGCGCCTGGCGCTGCTGAGGCCGGCGGATGCCAGCCAGCAGCTCACCTATCGCATGATAGTGCGCGAGATTCCGGAAGCGACGGCGCCGAAAGACAGTGCGATGGAAGTGCCGTTCTCGCTGGCGTTATCGATGCCGGTGTTCATTACACCGCCGACCGCCAAGCGCGAGCTTGAATGCCGGGCAGAGCGCGCCGACGCGCGCGCTCTGCAAGCGGTTTGCATCAATCACGGTACCGCGTATGCGCAGGTAAGGGACATCACGGCCAGGCGCGGCGTGCAGATCCTGGGGCGCTTCGAAGGCGGCAATTACATTCTGCCGGGCGCCCGCAAGGAAATCGCGCTCAAGACGGAACAGCCTGTAACCGCTGGCGAAATTGAAATCCATGTAACCTTCGACGATGGCAAGGATGTAGTGTTCAACGTCGCGCTTCCCTAGGCAGGAAGTGTAATGCGCCGGGGTATGTTGACGCCGTCGCTGCGGCGCGCGTCGTGTGTACTTGCCAGCATTTTTTGCATCGCATGCGGCGCCGTCGCGCTGGCGGCGCCCGCGCCCGGCAAGGCATTGCCGCTCGCAGTGAGAGTCAACGGCAGCCCCGCGGGAAACTGGATATTGCTCGAGCAGGATGGAGCATTGTATGCGCAAGCCGACGCGTTCGAGGAGTGGCGAGTCATGCGGCCGAAAGAAGCGACCGGAATCGCGTTTCGCAATCAGATGTGGTATTCCCTGGAGTCGGTTCCGGGATATAGCGTGCGGCGCGATTTCGCAGCGCAGTCGGTGGACCTAACCTTCTCCCCCACCGCCTTCGCCGCGACGCAGCTCGGCAGCGAACCGGCGGCGCGACCGGATCTGACACCCGCCGTGCCCGCCCTGTTCCTTAATTACGATGTGAACGTGATCCAGGCATACTCGCGCTTCGCCGCGTCTTCGCGCGAGATCGGCGCGCTGGGCGAGATCGGCTTTGCCAGCGGGCTGGGCGTGTTCACCTCGAGTTTCGTCGCACCGTCCCTGCCCGGCAGCATCAACGCGACTTCGCCCGGCGTGCGCCGGCTCGAGACCAGTTTCACGCGCGATTTCGCCGAGCACAACCTCACCGTGCGAGTGGGCGATTCGATTACCCGCGGGGTCCGGTCGGGACGTTCCGTGTATTTCGGCGGCGTGCAGATCGCGAAGAATTTCGCCCTTTCGCCTGGCCTCATACGCCAGCCGGTGCCAGTCATCGCCGGCGTGTCGAGTTCGCCGAGCACGTTGTCCTTGTATATCAACGATGCATTGCGGCAGGTGTCCGAGGTACCGGCCGGGCCGTTTGCGATAGAAAATTTTCCGGTTCTGACCGGCGCCGGCGAGGCGCGCGTGGTGACGCGCGATCTGCTGGGCCGCGAGACGATAGTGGTGCAGCGTTTCTTTACCGACCCTTCCCTGCTC
>JAQGLQ010000126.1 GCA_028292785.1 Noviherbaspirillum sp.
TCAACCCCGATGGCCTCGTGCCGCGCGCGGTTCGCGCCTTGAAGGAACGGTTCCCGGAACTGGGCGTACTGACCGATGTCGCGCTCGATCCGTATACCAGCCACGGACAGGATGGCGTCCTGAATGAAGACGGATATGTGCTCAACGACGAGACCTGTTCCCTGCTCGTCAGGCAGGCTCTGGTGCAGGCGCAGGCCGGTGTCGATATCGTCGCGCCATCCGACATGATGGATGGCCGCATCGGCGCAATCCGCGCGGCGCTGGAATCGCATCATCACATCTATACCCGCATCATGGCGTACTCGGCCAAGTACGCGTCCGCGTTTTACGGGCCGTTCCGCGACGCGGTGGGCTCCTCCGCGAACCTCGGCAAGAGCGACAAATTCACTTATCAGATGGATCCCGCCAACAGCGACGAAGCCTTGCGCGAGGTTGCGCTCGACATCGCCGAAGGCGCCGACATGGTGATGGTCAAACCGGGCATGCCGTATCTCGACATCGTGCGTCGCGTGAAGGACGAATTCAAGATGCCGACTTACGCCTACCAGGTCAGCGGCGAGTACGCGATGATCAAGGCGGCGGCGCAACACGGCTGGCTCGATCAGGACAAGGCAATGATGGAAGCCATGATCGCCTTCAAGCGCGCCGGCGCCGACGGGGTGTTGACTTATTTCGCGCGCGATATCGCACGACGGCTGAAAACGCACGGCCTGTGAGCCGCCAATAGCTGACATGAACGGATTGAAGCCGTGGCCGCGGCCGGTCGGCGCTTCAATCCGTTGCTTTTCCGGTAGTCGCTTCGCCGCTGTTCCGCTACCATTGCCGGCACGACAACGGCAAGTCTCGACTCACTACGCATGGACATTTATCACATCATGGGCAGCCAGGTTTCGGTTGCCACGGAAGCCCCGCATGGACTGCCTGCCCAAGGCTTTCTCTGGCTGGATGCGACCCATGACGAGGTCGCTGCCGACCTTGTCGCATGGCGCAACAAAGTAGAGGGGGCGACGGGCGTCCACATTCTCGATCCGCACCTCACCGATGCAACCAATCTTTCGCATCCTACGTACTTCGACTCGACGCAAGACTATGCGATGGTGGTATTTCGCAAACTCGCACTGAATGGCGAGGGGGATAGCGAGTCCGAAAAAGGCACATCCAAACGCAAGATACCGCCTGCATTAACGAAGCTTGCGACCAGGCCGGTGACTTTCCTGTTGATGGATCGCGCCCTGATCACGGTACATGCGCCGAATAGCCGGACCATCGAAGCCGCAAGGATCCGCCTGCTGGAGCAGAGGCACAGGCGCGATGGAATCTCGTCGAGCCGGTTGCCTGCGTCGGCGGAGGAACTGATGCTGCGTCTGCTTAATGCGATGGTGGACCAGTACCTTGAATTGCGCCAGCCGCTGACGACGCAGATCGACCGCTGGCAACGCGCCCTGCTGAATCCTCGTCGCCCCTTCAATGACTGGATGGCCTTGCTCGATGCGCGTATCGAACTTCACAAGCTCGATCATCTTTGCGAAGGTCAGCACGACGCCTTGCAGGAACTACGCGACTACCTGATGGACAATCGCGAAAGCGGCGCGGGCAGCGATATCCGTTCAAACGACTTGCTGCTGGTTCGAGTCAACGATGTAGTGGAACACATCACGCGCGTGCTCAACCACGCGCGCCGCCTTGAGTCGTCTATTGAATCGGCGGTACAGATCCACTTCTCTGCCATGGCACACCGGACCAGCGATATCATGCGCACGCTGACCGTCATTACGGCTCTCTTCATGCCCTTGACCCTCATTACCGGGATCTTCGGCATGAATTTCGACCGTATGCCCCTGCTCAGGGACGCAATGGGATTCTGGATCACGATGGCGGCAATGGCATGCATCGTGGTTGTGATGTTGTTGTACTTTCGAAGCAAGCGTTATCTTGAAGACAGGTCTGCCGATACCGACTGAATGCGCGGATTAAATGCATGAACTGAATCCGTTCATGCAAATGCAGAGGTCGAAGGACATCGGACATAAAAAAGCGCCCCGTGCATCGGGGCGCTTTTTTTGCGGCTATTGGCTATTTGCTTATTTGTTGGGCTGCGGCGTGAGGCGCAGATAAGGACGCGGGGCGGTATAGCCCTTCGGATATTTCTGCTTGATCACGGCCTCATCTTGAATCGTCAGTGGAATGATCACGTCGTCGCCGTCGCGCCAGTTGCCGGGGGTGGCCACCGTATATCCATCGGTGAGCTGCAGCGCATCGATCACGCGCAGCACTTCGTCGAAATTACGCCCCGTGCTCATCGGATAGGTAATCATCAGGCGCACTTTCTTCTTCGGATCGATCACGAAGAGCGAACGCACGGTCGCGGTCTCGGACTGATTCGGATGAATCATGTCGTACAGCATGGACACTTTCTTGTCGGAGTCGGCAACGATCGGAAACCCGACCACCGTCTTTTGCGTTTCCTCGATGTCCTTGACCCATTGCACATGCTTCTCGGCGGGATCGACGGACAGCGCGATCGCCTTGACGTTGCGTTTATCGAACTCGGGCTTGAGTTTCGCGGTCAGGCCGAGTTCAGTGGTGCAGACGGGAGTGAAATCGGCGGGATGGGAAAACAGCACAACCCATGAATCGCCTGCCCATTCATGAAATTTGATCTTGCCGACCGATGAATCCTGTTCAAAATCGGGGGCGGTATCGCCAAGG
>JAQGLQ010000131.1 GCA_028292785.1 Noviherbaspirillum sp.
GATGAGAAAGGCATCGACGCCATCGTGGCGGCGTTTGAGGCAGCCGCGCACCGCGCCTTGGCGGCGGGCTTCAAGATGCTCGAAATTCACGCGGCCCACGGCTATCTGCTGCATGAGTTCCTGTCGCCGCTCAGCAACCGACGCGATGACGACTACGGCGGGAACCTGGAAAACCGGATGCGGCTGGTGCTGCGGGTGGCCGAACGCCTGCGCGCGCTGACGCCAGCCGACCTGCCGCTGTTTGTGCGTCTGTCGGCCACCGACTGGGTGGAAGGCGGTTGGGATGTCGAGCAGTCGGCCAAACTGGCGGCGCGTCTCGGTGGCCTCGGCATCGATCTGATCGACGTTTCTTCGGGAGGCACCCTACCGACCGCGCGTATTCCGGTCGGCAAAGGCTATCAGGTTGCGTTCAGCCGGCACATCCACGACGAGGCAGGTGTGCGCACGGGCGCGGTCGGCCTCATCACGGATTATCAGTATGCGGATGAAATCATCACCGGCGGCGACGCCGACATCGTGCTAGTCGGGCGGGAAATGCTGCGCGACCCTTATTGGGCTTTGCACGCGCAGCAGGCGCTCGGCGAAGAATCCTCGTGGCCGGTTCAATACGGCTACGCGGTTAAACGGCGCGCAAAATAAGCCGGGGAGATAATAAAGAGATTTACAGACACGGATTGTTACAACTGATTCGGCGAAGGAATGATTCTTGTCCTTTAATAAGAAGAACCACGATGGAGAAATCAAGTGAATATTTATTCCTCAGCCGTTCCACTGGCCTGCGCCATCGCAATGGCGATGGCAGCCGCCTTGCCGGCGCATGCGCACGAGCGCGACCGATCGGGCTATATGGGAAGCCGGCCTTCCTATCCTGCCTATCCGGCGTATGTCCAGCCGCCGGCCGCCTACCCGCAGTCGCCGTTTACCTACGGTCCGCCACCTGCCGTCTATTCCCTGCCTGGAGGGCCGTTCCTGACGCCTCCGCCGCAGCCTGTCTATCCGGGAAACTGGCCGCCGCAGTACCGCACACCCGATCCGCAGCGAAATCACTCTTGGAACGACAGCGAGCGTCGCGATCACCGGTATGGGCAGCGGCGCGACAATATTGACGATTATCGCTGGCGCGGTGATCAGGATCATCAGCAATGGGGCTCGCGCAACAGATAGGGCTCCCGGCAGCGGGCGCATCCATCCTCCACTTGAGCCATCTCAGACATGCGCGTGATTGGCCGGCCCGAGCGCCGGCTTATCCCCCGGTTCGCGCCGCTTTCGATGAAACTGGACGCAGTGCTCGGGAAGGTAACGAGCCAACGACCATATGGAGGAAAAAATGGGCCAGCAGAACAACAAACGGGAGACCGAACCAAAGCCGCTGGTTGCATTGGTCCTGCAGGGCGGGGGTGCCCTGGGCGCATACCATATCGGGGCATACCAGGCGATGGAAGAAGCCGGATTCGCGCCCGACTGGGTAGCCGGCATTTCCATCGGGGCGATGAATTCCGCCATCATTGTCGGCAATCCTCCCGAAGACAGGTTGAAGAAGCTCGAACAGCTCTGGGCGGAAATTTCCTGGCCTAACGAATGGGGCGGATTCCTGAAGGGACAACCGCGCAAATTCTTTAATGAAATGAGCGCTGCAACGGCCTTCGTCGCCGGCCAGCCGAACTTCTGGTTCCCGCGCGTCGTCTCGCCGGCCTTGCTGCCAGAGGTGCCGACCGAACAGGCAAGCTATTACGATACGGCGCCGATGCGCGCCACGCTGCAACGGCTGGTCGATTTTGACCTCATCAATAGGGGAAATATCCGGATCAGCCTCGGCGCCACCGAGATCACATCCGGAGATCTCCATTTCTTCGACAACCGCGGCGGCGACAGCATCGGCCCGGAACATGTACTGGCCAGCGGTTCCCTGCCTCCCGGATTCGCCGCGACGCGGGTCGGGGACAAGCTGTACTGGGACGGCGGCTGCGTCTCGAACACGCCGCTCGACGCCATCTATCAGGACACGGCCATCGACGGGCACATCCTCGTGTTCATGATCGACTTGTGGAGCCGTAGCGGAGAACCGCCGGACACCATGGACATGGTGATGTGGCGGCAGAAGCAGATCCAGTACGCAAGCCGCAGCCAGGCCTCGATCGACACCCACGCGATGCGCGACAACCTGCGTCAGGCCATGGCGCGCATGGCAACGATGCTGCCGCGCGGCGCGGCGCACGACCCCATGGTTGCGAATGCAGCCGCCATGCGGTCGAACAAGACGATCGACATCATCCATGTCATCTACCATCCATCGCCCGATCAGATATCGTCGAGCGATGCGGAGTTTTCGCGCCCCTCGATAGAGGCGCGACGCGCGGCCGGTTATGCTGACCTGCAGCTCGCCATTCGCACCAAGCCCTGGGGCGCTCCACGGCCCGAAGGAGCCGGCACCATGGTGCACCGCCTCAGCCGCGGCACCGTCGCCACCATGGCCGTGCAATGAACAGGCGCGTAGTGACGCGACAATGAGCCGGCCTCCTTTATTTGCTACACTTCCGCATCCAATGTCCCCGGTGCTCGCCGGGCGATCTGTTTCCGATCAATTCCTTTTTTTCCTATTTCAGCAAAATGGCTTACAAACCGGCTCGCACGCTCACCTTCAAATGCAAGAAATGTTCGAAGTCCGTCCAGGTCTACCTGCAGCAAGTCTCTGCCTGTTCGCATATCCAGCCTTATCAGGGCATCTGCAAATGCGGTGAAGTGATGCGCTATGCGACCGGACAAAAGGATGCGGTGCAATCCTATATGGAGTCGTCCGGCACGAGCTGGTCGCACCACCACTGAGCCGGTATTGACAAGGCGTGCCGCGCTCCGCCGAAACGGGCGGATGAACATGATTTCAAGGAGGTAGGCATTGCCGCAATTCCCGCAACTGAAACCCCGCCTCGCCGATTGGTGGGGCCAGCCGCTCAAGGCGCGGATACTGCAGTCCATCGCCGCGTTCGCGGCCGCGGTCATCATCGCGGGCCTGGTGCTCGTCGCCGGTACGCTGCTGTTCGTCGCTCCCAATCTTCCGCCGCTGGATGCACTCGTCGACTATCGTCCGAAGATGCCATTACGCGTCTATACGGCGGATGAGGTATTGATCGGCGAGTTCGGCGAGGAACGGCGCGATTTCGTGCCGATCGCCGAGATTCCGGATGTCATGAAGAAGGCGGTGATCGCCATCGAGGATGCCGATTTCTACGAACACGCCGGCGTCAATTACGCCGGTGTTCTGCGCGCCGCGCTGGCCAATCTGCGCAGCAGCCGTTCGCAAGGCG
>JAQGLQ010000145.1 GCA_028292785.1 Noviherbaspirillum sp.
GGCCGGGCGTCACCGATATTCCGCTGGTGAGCTTCTTGATTTACCTGGTGGTGCTCGACTTCGTCGATTACTGGTATCACCGCTCCAGCCATACCTTTGGCTGGTGGTGGGGCCTGCACAGCCTGCATCACAGCCAGCGCGACATGAACTTGTGGTCCGATAACCGCAATCATCTGCTGGACGATCTGGGACGCGACATTGTCATGGCGGTGATCGCGCTGGCGATCGGCGTGGAGCCGGGCCAGTACCTGCTGCTGGTCGCCGCGTCGAGAATGCAGCAAAGTCTGCAGCATGCGAACGTGCGCATCCATTTCGGCTCGCTCGGCGAATGTCTGCTCGTCTCTCCGCGTTATCACAGATGGCATCATGCGATCGGCTTCGGCCATGAATCGCGGGGCCGCGGCTCGCTGGGCGGATGCAACTTCGCCGTGCTGTTCCCGGTCTGGGACATTCTGTTCCGGACCGC
Source organism: Noviherbaspirillum sp. (assembly GCA_028292785.1). The sequence goes on from JAQGLQ010000145.1 coordinate 467, forward strand.
CTACTTCGGAAAATCCTTCGAAGCCACCGGCATACGCGATCAGCTGCCGCCGCCGCAAGGCGCGGGCCGCGAGTACGGCCAGGGCTTCTGGGCGCAGCAGTGGCTGGGCCTGAAGCGCATGATGGAGTTTGCGCGGAAACCGGCATCCTGATGACCGCTGTACTGCGTGCCTTCGGCAAGGCGCTGCTGTCGCAGCTGCACTACAGGATGCTGTTGCTGACGGTATTACCCTTCCTGCTGTCGGTCGTGATCTGGGGCGTGATTCTGTGGCTCGGCCTGCAGCCGATGATCGACTGGCTGCAGGCCTGGTTCAGCGGCAACGGCGGTTTCAGCATCGCTTCCGATGTGCTGAACTGGCTTGGCCTCGGCGCGATCAAAACCGTCATCGTGCCTTTGATCGCGATGTGGGTGCTGCTACCGCTGATGATCCTCACCGCGCTGATCTTTGTCGGAGCCATGGCGATGCCGATCATCGTCCGGCATGTCGGGACGCGCCACCATCCCGGACTCGAAAAACGCAGGGGGGGAACGCTGTTGGGAACGCTTTGGATTTCAGCGTATTCGTTCCTGATCTTCGCGTTGCTGTGGATCGTTACGCTTCCCTTGTCCGTCATTCCGCCGCTGACCTTCGTCGTGCAGCCGGCGCTGTGGGGGTGGCTCACTTACCGCGTGATGGCCTATGACGCGCTCGCCGAGCATGCGAGCAAGGAAGAGTTCAGGGAAATCATCCGGATTCATCGCTGGCCCTTGCTGTGGATAGGCGCCATCGCGGGTGCGATGGGCGCGGCCCCGACCCTCTTGTGGCTCGGTGGCGCGCTGTCCGTGATTTTCTTTCCGATCCTGGCCGCCGGTGCCATCTGGCTCTATGTGCTGGTCTTCGTATTCAGCGGGCTGTGGTTCGAGCACTATTGTCTCGAAGCGCTTGCACGACAGCGGCTGGCCGCTGCGCCGCCGCCTTCCGATCAACCGCGGCTGAAAGACATCAACTGATATTCGACGCAAGGTCGGGCGCAAGGCCGGACGGCGAACGGGTTCTTGGGCATAATCGGTTCTTTCAACCAGGACCTCTATCCCATGGCTATCGGACTTATCATCATCGGTGACGAAATCCTGTCCGGCAAACGCGCCGATAAACACTTTCCCAAGGTAGTGGAATTGCTGACCGCGAGAGGCATGCAACTCGGCTGGGCGGAATATGTCGGCGATGATCCGGACCGCATCACCGCGACCCTCAGGCGTACACTCGCCGCCGGCGACATCGTGTTTTCATCGGGTGGCATCGGCGCCACGCCCGACGATCACACCCGGCAGTGCGCCGCCGCCGCCCTCGGCGTGCCGCTGGTCCTGCATCCGGAAGCGAAAGCGAGAATCGAAGAGCGGACTGCCGACATGGCGCGCGCGGCCGGCAAGGAGCCCGAATTCAATACTCCCGAGAATCTGCACCGGCTGAAAATGGGCGAATTTCCGCGGGGTGCCGAAATCATTCCCAATCCGTATAACAAGATTCCCGGCTTTTCGGTCGCGCGCAGCAAAACCGCCGGGCACCACTTCGTTCCGGGTTTCCCGGTCATGGCATGGCCGATGATTGAATGGGTGCTCGATACCCACTATCCGCATCTGTTCCGCAGGGCGGCGTGGCTGGAAAAATCGGTGCTGGTGTTCGAGATGGCGGAGTCCACCTTGACGCCGATGATGGAAGAAATCGAAGCCGAATTTCCGGGAGTAAAGGTATTCAGCCTGCCGAGCGTAGGGGATGAGACGACTCGCCGGCACATCGAACTCGGCGTGAAAGGAGAGCCTGTCGCGGTGGCGGCGGCTTATCACAGGATGCTGGCGGGGCTGGCCGGTTTTGACGCCGAATTCCAGGAAGTGGCACAGCTAGGCTGATCTGTCTAGGAACTCGCCGGGAAGAACACCACATGGTCGGCGCTCAGCCGGATTCCGATCTTCTCTCCGATCTCATGATCGTGATGAGAGGGGACCAACGCAAGCAGCTTCTGGCCGCCGGGCAGACGCAGGGTGTACAGGAACTCCGCGCCGCGAAACGCCTTGCGCACGACCTCCGCCTGCAGCGGACTCGCGTCATCATGAATCACGTCGTCGGCGCGCAATAGCACGTCGACCTTCACCGCATCCTTTTCATCGGTTGCGCAGAAATTCACGCCTTGCCACAACGGCAGGCTGCCCAGCTCGATATTCACGAGTTGATTAGGCAGATCGACCGTGCCCGGCACGAAGATTCCCTGTCCGATGAAATCGGCGACGAAGCGATTGCCTGGCCGGTGATACAGGTTGTAGGCGGTATCCCACTGGACCACTACGCCCTGATGCATGACGCCGATGCGGTCGGCGATGGCAAATGCCTCGTGCTGGTCGTGCGTGACCAGCACCGCCGTTGTGCCGAGGTCGCGCAGAATTTCGCGCACCTCGAGCGCAAGCCGTTCGCGCAGGTCGACGTCGAGGTTGGAAAACGGTTCGTCCAGCAGCAGCAGATCAGGCTGGGGTGCCAGTGCCCGCGCCAGGGCGACGCGCTGTTGTTGTCCACCTGACAATTCATGCGGATATTGCTTCGCGTGCGAAGCCAGGCCGACCACCGACAGCAGGCGGTCCACGCGGGCCATGCGTTCTTTACCGGAAAGGTTTCGCAGTCCGAACGCGATGTTGTCCCACACCGACAAATGCGGAAACAGCGCGTAATCCTGGAAAACCACGCCGACGTGACGCGTCTCGGGGGGCGCGGCGTAGCCGGGATGGCTCAGATCCCTGCCGCCGAGCGTGATACGCCCTTGCAACAGCGACTCGAAGCCGGCGATGGCGCGCAGGACCGTGGTCTTGCCGCAGCCGGAGGGGCCAAGCAGGCAGCCGATTTCGCCGCGCGCGAGGGCAAAAGAGAGGCCATGCACGATTTCATGCATCTGCCGGCCTTGCTGATAGCCGACGCGTATGGATTCGACGGTGAGATAGTTGGCAGCGCCCAGTCCGGATGCTGCGGCGGCGGCAATCGAGGTTGCGAGCGGTGCGTTCATGTAGCGGACATCATTAATTGTACTTTGGTAATTCGCAATTGATTATAATTCTCATTTAGAGTCAATGCGCGCGAAATCGTCACCTCCATGTACAAATTCAATCGTCCATTGTCGTCGCGCCAGGTGGGCGGCTTTCACCCGCTGCTCCTCAGTTCCCTTGTCATCGCCTTCCTGATAGGCGTGCCGATTTTCGGCGTGCTTTCCAATCTCCTGCATGCCACCGCTCCACTTGCCGCCGACATCAGTGCCGGTAGCGGCGAGACGTTCGGGCATCTTTGGTCGACGGTGCTGCCGGAATATATTGGCAACAGCATCGTGATCGCCGTCATCGTGGCCGTGTTGGCGGGTATCGGCGGAATAGGGTGCGCCTGGCTGGTTGCCGTCTTCCACTTTCCGGGCAAGCGCCTGTTCGAATGGGCGCTGGTGTTGCCGCTTGCCATGCCGGCTTACGTGGTTGCCTATGCCTATACGGATTTCCTGCAATTTTCCGGGCCGGTGCAAACTGCGTTGCGCGCCACGTTCGGCTGGCAGGCGCGGGAATACTGGTTTCCGGAAATTCGTTCCGTTGGCGGTGCCGGTGTGCTGTTCGCCATGGTGCTTTATCCCTATGTCTATCTGCTGGCGCGCAATGCCTTCCTGGAACGCAGCCCGCGCATGTGGGACGCCGCGAGGACCTTGGGGATGGGTCCGTGGGCGACTTTTTTCAAGGTGAACCTGCCGCTGGCGCGGCCCGCGGCGGCGGCCGGCATTGCGCTCGCCCTGATGGAGACCCTGGCCGATTACGGCGCGGTGGCCTACTTCGGCGTGCCGACTCTTACCACCGGCATCTATAAATCCTGGTACACATTTTCAGACCGTACCGCCGCCGCGCAGATCGCCGCGGTGCTGCTGCTGGCGGTCACGCTGCTGATGGTGCTGGAACAGCGCAGCCGCGGCCGCGCCCGTTATTACGCAGTGAACAGCCGCACCGAGGCGCCGCCGCCGTTACCGCTGGCGGGCGTGCGGGGCTGGGCCGCGACCCTGTTTTGCGCGCTGCCGGTGGTGCTGGGCTTCCTGTTGCCGCTGGCCATACTTTTGCGGCTGCTGGCACGGGAAGAATCGGTGGAATTCGGGCTGCGCTATCTCGGCTGGCTGAAGAACAGCGTGGTGCTGGCCGGCGTGACCTCACTGATCGCAATCGCGGTTTGCATCCTGCTGGCCTATGCCGCGCGCGTGACGAAAAGCCGGCTGCAGGCGGCCTGCAATCGCATCGTGAGCATGGGTTATGCCGTGCCCGGCGCGGTGATCGCGGTCGGAATCCTGATCCCGCTATCGAGGCTGGATGCCTGGAGCGCCACAACCGGCTTCAAATTCCTGCTCACCGGCAGCGTGCTGGCGCTGGTCTATGCCTACCTGGTGCGTTTTCTCGCAGTGTCTTTCCAGAGCATACAGTCCGGCCTCATCAAGATTACGCCGAGCATGGATGCGAGCGCGCGCAT
>JAQGLQ010000185.1 GCA_028292785.1 Noviherbaspirillum sp.
GCCGCGCCGGGTTGAGGGCCGTTGATGCGAATCTATTGTAATGCGGTTTCTGTTATGCAGACTGCAATTCCGTATAAAGGAACATTGGGGAAAATAAAACGATCGTCCCCCAGGACGTGCGCTGGCGTACACTGCTGACTAAATTAGGTTTGGCTGCCTTCAGACCGCAGCCCGGGAACCTGCCAACACTGCGATTCAGTATGAACCCAGGAAGAAACGATCCCTGTCCTTGCGGCAGCGGGAAAAAATTCAAGAAGTGCTGCGGCGCCGTCATCGCGATCGCGCCGCAGCCGCAGGCGGCGCGTCAGGCGCCGCGCAGTTGCGGTACCTGCACCGCATGCTGCGATGGCTGGATGGCAGGCACCATTTACGGCCATGAAATGAAACCGGGCGTGCCGTGCCATTTCGTCAAGGAAGGCGGCTGCTCCATCTACGAGACGCGGCCGGAGTCTCCCTGCCGCAACTTCGTCTGCGGCTATGCGCTTCCCGACAGCCCGTTTCCCGAGGAATTCATTCCCAACCGGGCAGGCGTCATCATTGTCCCGATCAGCTGGAAGGACAGGCCCGCCTATCTGCTCAAATCGGCGGGACGCGATCCCGATCAGACCATGCTGGAGTGGATGCGCCGCTACAGCATGCGCACCGGGCATCCGTTTTTCTTTGAACAGAACGGCGAAAAGCTCGGCTTCGGCCCGCCGGAATTCCAGCAAGACATGGTGCTGCGGGCGCAACGCGGCGAAGCGATGTGGTGACCGGACCGCACCGCCGCCGCGTGCTCGTCATTTCTTGTCGAAGTATCCCGATTCGATGAAGCGCAGCCACAGGTTGCCGACCACCTTGATGCTGTCCTGCTTGTACAGGTAGTGCTGCATGTTTTCCACCCGGGCCACGCGATAGCTGGCGACATACGGCTCCATTACTTCGCGGTGCGCATCCACCACCTTCGGCGGAATCGCTTCGTCCTTCGTGCCGTTCATGTCGAGCACCGCCACCTTTTTCAGCGCGGCGGGCGGAAAGCTCGGCTCCATCACCTCCTGCACCAGCGCCGCGAGTCCGCGCTTGCGATACTCGGCCGGCAGCCACTCCGCCTGCCACAGCCGCAACGCGTTGTCGACCATCGCGCCCGCATTGAACTGCATGGATGCATCCTCGGCGCTCTTGAAGCGAGGGCTCTTCGACACGATTTCCCACCACTGCTTGCGGGTCTGCTCGTCAAGCTCCTTGGTGTAATAGCCGAAATCGTCCAGTCCGCGCTCGCGCAGGCGCAATGCGGTTTGCGCGTACGGCGTCGAGTAGTCGCCCTGCTTCGCCTTGCGATAGACATATGCCAGTCCGGTGCTGCTGGTGCCCCAGCCGAGATAGCCGTCCGGCGGCAACTGCTTCGCCAACGGATACAGGAACGCGCCGCCGGTCGACATGCCCCAGTACAGCAGGAAGGATTTCTTGCGCTGCGCGGGCGGCAGCGCGTGGGCGATCGCTTTCTGGTATCCGGTGATGTACGTCTGCGCGGTGGTCGCCAGCATCTGGTTGTACAAGGGGGTGCCCGCCTTGGGCAGGCGATAGACGTCGCTGTCGCCCGACATCGCCGGTCTGCCGGAATTCGTCTTGACCTCGAAGTCGGCGGCGGTCCATGGCGCGGCCTGCTGCCGGTTGAAGATGGGCATGCGTATGTCGATCGGAATGTCCTTCCACGAACCGTTGCCGCTCTTGTCGAAGAAGTTCCAGCGGCCTACGCGCGTCAGCGCGATGAAGGTCACGCCGCGCTTGGCGAGCCAGATGCCGGGACCTTCCTTGCCCTCGGGCGTCTCGAGGAAGTCCATCGCATATTCGCTGCCCGGTTCGCCGCCGACCACCACCACCTTGCGGCCCTTGTGCATGCGCGGCCGGTCCGGCGTCAGGGTGACGACCACCTGCGTGAAGTCCTGGCCGTACGCCTTGAAATCGATGTAGTCGGTAGTGCGCTTGTAGCCACTGGTTTCCGGGTAATCGTTTGCTGCCAGGATGGCGGAAATCGTCTCGCTGCCCACGGTGCCTTTGTCGGGTGGAAGCTGCCAGTCGGCGGCAAGCAGGGTACTGCAGCTCAGCAGCAATGTAAGTGAAACGGCAAGACGATTCAGCATTGACTCCTCCTTTGACATGATGAAAACGGAAGCGGCCCGACCCTTGAAATGCGGTCGCCGGCCGGCAGGCGCGCGGTTTTTGTGTGTTCTTGTATAAGGAACTGCGTTTCGATTCTAATTTATTTTTTCTGCAAGATGTGATTTCATTAAGGCTGTGGGGGACAGGACGGTTGCGATCCGGAGTCCATGGCGCTTTTCGGACGAACTGGCGCGGCCCATTGCCAAGATGGCAAGTTGGTTCTTGGCTGGCAGCGCGGCTGTCGCTTACGCGACCGCGTCAGGGCATGTAGCCAAGGCCGGATTTTATGACCCGGATTCATCGTTCCTTTATATTGAACGCTGTTTCATTTCGATTGCTCGCGGCCGCATTTCCCCCTACAATGATTTCGAGCTCCATGCGGAAATCGCACGCCGCGATTTCCGGATGGGGTTCGGCAGAGGAGCCGCGCCGGCAGAAGCGCGGCCGGCCAAGGCAGTACAGGAGCACATAACAATGAAGCGGTCTGCGCCCGCCGCCGCTTCGTCCGGTCTGCGCTTTGCCGGCCTGCCCGGGTTGTCCACCGCACCGCAGACCGGGTGGATTCCGGATCGTCTCGGCTTTTCCGCGGCCGCCTGCGGCAACAGCAAGCTGATGCGCGCGGAGTTGCCGCGAGCCTGTGCAGGCGCTCGCGACGCAAGGCTCACGGATGGATAGAACCGATTCCTTCTCGTGCGGGAAGCAACGGAAACACGGTGCGCGCCATGCATTGAAAATGAAGGCCGACGGCCGGGAGGCATCCGGACACCGCGGTCAAGAGGTCGACAAAGAAAATATAAGGTGGAGA
>JAQGLQ010000202.1 GCA_028292785.1 Noviherbaspirillum sp.
GCCGGCGACTGCGCCAAGGCGGCGCGCATGTTTCATGCGCTGCAGCCCGCGCAATACGTGCCCATCGATATCTCCGTCGACTTCCTGCGCGCCGCGGTCGAGTCGCTGCGCGAGCGCTTTCCGCAGATACGCATGACCGGCATCGGCATGGATTTTTCCGGCTCGCTCGAACTGCCCGACGCGGTGCGCGCGGAAAAGCGGCTGTTCTTTTATCCGGGCTCGTCGATCGGGAACTTCAAGCCGGAAGAAGCGGTCGCCCTGTTGAGCAAGATGCGCGCCGCGTGCCGCGACGGCGACGGCGGCGTGCTGATCGGCGTCGACCTGGTCAAGCCTACACGCATCCTGAATGCCGCATACGACGATGAACTGGGCCTGACCGGCGCCTTCAACCTCAATCTGCTGCACCACCTCAATCTGCTGCTTCGCGCGAATTTCGCGATTCGCGACTGGGTGCATCGTGCCTTCTTCAACGAAGAACTGAGCCGGATCGAGATGCATCTCGAGGCGCGACGCAACGTGACGGTCACCTGGCCGCAGGGCGAGCGCAGGTTCTCCGAGGGCGAGTGCATCCATACCGAGAACAGCTACAAGTACACCGAACAGCGCTTCGTGCAACTGCTTGAACGCGCGGGCTTCGATCGGTGCCGCGTGTGGACCGACCCCCGCAAGTGGTTCATGGTCTGCCATGCGCAGGCGATATAGGAGACCGCTCGATGAGACTGCTTGCCGCAGACCTGCCGACCGCGCCCCATCGCTTGCATGCGGATTATGCCGACGTTCGTGCGCACAGCCTGGCCCTGAGCGAGCCGCTGTCCGAGGAGGATTGCTGCGTGCAGTCGATGCCGGATGCGAGCCCGATCAAATGGCATCTCGCGCACACCACCTGGTTTTTCGAGACCTTCATTCTCGAGCGCTTCGAAGCGGGATTCCGGCCGCATCATGCGGCATTCAGGGTGCTCTTCAATTCCTATTACAACGGCGTCGGCGAAAAGCACCCGCGGCCGCAGCGCGGACTGCTGACGCGGCCGTCGCTGGCCGAAGTGAAAGCGTACCGGCGCGATGTCGACGACAGGATGCGCGCGCTGCTGCCGCGGATGCTGGATTCGAAGCGCTCCGCCGAGATCGCGGCGCTGGTGGAACTCGGGCTCCAGCATGAAAAGCAGCATCAGGAACTGATGCTCACCGACGTCAAGCACCTGCTGTCGACGAATCCGCTGCGGCCCGCTTACAGCGAAGCGCCGCTCGAAGCGGCTACCGGCGCGGCGCCGCTGAAATGGCAAACCTTCGATGCCGGCATCGTCGAGCTTGGACATGCAGGCGGAGCCTTCTGCTTCGACAATGAAACCCCGCGCCATCGGCAGTTCGTGGAAGGCTTCGCGATCGCGTCACGGCTGGTCACCAACGGCGAGTATCAGGCTTTCATCAAAGCCGGCGGCTACAACGAGCCGGCGCTGTGGCTGTCCGAAGGATGGGACTGGGTGCGGACGAACGAGGTCACGAAGCCGATTTACTGGGAGCGCGACGGAGCGGGCTGGAGCGAGTTCACGCTGCATGGACAGCAGCCACTCGATCCGCATCGTCCGGCAGTTCACATCGCTTATTTCGAGGCCGACGCCTATGCCCGCTGGGCGCGCGCGCGGCTGCCGACCGAAGCCGAATGGGAATGCGCGGCAGCCACCGTCGACGGGTGCGGCGAAGCGGCCGGGGGATTGCATCCTCATGCGGCGGAAGGCGGTTCGCTCACGCAATTGTTCGGCACCGCGTGGCAATGGACCTCGAGCGCATACGCGCCGTATCCAGGCTACGAGGTGGCCGAGGGCGCGATCGGCGAATACAATGGCAAGTTCATGGTCAATCAATATGTGCTGCGCGGTTCCTCGTGTGCGACGCCGCCGCGCCATACGCGCGCGACTTACCGGAATTTCTTTCCCACCTCCGCGCGCTGGCAGTTCTCGGGCATCAGGCTGGCGAAGTCATAGCCGGCGTCGCCTTCGTGGCCGGCGGTCATGCTCTGCGTCATTGTCTTTTTTAATATGTAATGAGCCCGGCCAACCAGAGGCATGCGTGAATTCTCCGATACCGATTTGATTCGAGTGTTGAAATGAATTTTTCCTTCCGAACGGCTACGCCGAGCGAACTGGCCGGTGCGCTGCAGGATGCTCGCGAGCATACATTGTCCCTGTTCGAGTGCTTTCGTTCCGTCGGGCTCGATGCCCCGGCCAATGTGCCGATGCTGCTCGGGATCAATCCGCCGCTGTGGGAGCTGGGCCATATTTCCTGGTTCGCCGAGTGGTATGTCCTGCGCGGCGCGCGTTCCAGCGAACCTGTCGCGGCCGAGCGCACCTCCATGCTGACCAAGGGCGACGACTGGTTCGATCCCAACACGGTGTCGCATCGCGCACGCTGGACGCTCGGGCTTCCCGGCAGCGGCGCGCTCAAGACCTATTGCAACGAAGTGTTGGACCGGGTTCTCGACAAGCTGAGCCGCGTACGGCATGAAGCCGA
>JAQGLQ010000215.1 GCA_028292785.1 Noviherbaspirillum sp.
TCCGCCGTCGACGCCGCGGCAATGTCGCATGACTCAAACCGACGAAGGTGATGTTCTTGTCGAATCGCAAGATGGTCCGCAAGTAGTGACCTAACATCTAGTGACCTAACATCTGCTTACAAATCAACGTCAACTGTTTGTAGATCTCTCCCGTTTGTGTTTGTGCAGCGCCCCTTAATCACGATAACGAGGACACACCATGAAACAGCTGATCGCTACCCTAATCGCCGGCCTGTTTGCAAGCGTTGCGTTCGCACAGAGCGCAACAACCACTACCACCGCGCCGGCAGCCACCTCTTCCAGCACCAGCACGAAAGCCGAGGCCAAGGATGAGGCGCGCGCCGCCGCAAAATCCGCGAAAGCCGACGCGAAGCTGGAAGAGAAAACCGCGAAGGCCAATGCCGATGCAAAGGTAGACATGCAGAAGGCCGATGCCAAAGCCACGAAACAGAAAGCCGAGGCGAAGCAGAAGGCTGACAAGAAAGTCGCCGAAGCGAAAAAAGATGCTGCGGAAGACAAAGCCAGCGCAGCCAAGAAGTAATCCGTAGTCACGGATAAGTGCGGCACGAAAGGCGGATTTCGATCCGCCTTTCTTTTTGCACGCTCCCATTCGCCATCGCCAGCCAGGCAGGCTTACGCCGGGCTCCACGGAGCCTTCATATCCCTCTCCTGAAATCGTAGTAACCTTCCGTGCGGAACCGCCTCGTGCAACGTCTCATCAACGATAAGGCCAACGGAATGAACACCAGAATGAAAATCGATTTCGTCTCGGACGTATCCTGTCCCTGGTGCGCGGTCGGATTGCACTCGCTCGAGCGCGCGCTCGAACGAGTGCGCGACGAGATCAGCGCGGACATGCATTTCCAACCGTTCGAACTCAATCCGGGGATGCGCGCCGAAGGACAGGAGATTGTCGAGCATCTTGCGCAGAAATACGGCTCCACGCCGGAGCAGCTGGCGAGCACCCAGGAGATGATCCGCGCACGCGGCCAGGAAGTTGGCTTTGCCTTCGGCAAGCGCGAACGCATCTATAACACGTTCGATGCACACAGGCTTTTGCATTGGGCGGAAATAGAAAGCAAGCAGCCGCAACTCAAGCACGCGCTGCTCAAGGCTTATTTCACCGATGGCGACAATCCCGGTTCACATGAGGTGCTCGCGCGACTCGCTGAGCAGGTGGGTCTAGACAGCGAGCGTGCCAGGCAGATTCTTTCGTCGGATGAATATGCCGACGCAGTCCGGGAGCGTCAGCGCTTTTACCGCGAGCTGGGCATCCACTCGGTGCCTGCGGTGATCATCAACGACCGCTATCTCATTCAAGGCGGCCAGCCCGTTGAAGCCTTCGAGCAAGCGCTAAAAAAAATCGCGGCTGAAAACTGAACGTCAGAAGCTGTTCATGGCTCCGGTGGAAACGCCGCGGCAGTGCATGATCGCCATGTAACTGGAAGTGAAGCTATCCGACGGCAATAGTGCGTCACTGCACGCGGATTACCAACGCATGATTCTCTGATAGCTATCAGCAGGCTGAACACTCGGTGGCTTTAAGGTTCTAAGGTTTAACATTGAGCGAACCATGAACCGACCCACCGCGCGATCCCAGAACCGGCACGACTTACTGGAGTCTTACCACATTCTTGATACGCCGCCCGAGGCTGTATTCGATCGATTGGCGCAGCTGGCGGCGGATATCTGCGAAACGCCGGTTGCGGCCATCACGTTTGCTGATGAGCAGCGGCAATGGTCCAAGTCGGTCATCGGAATTGAGCTGCGGGACGAACAACTCCACATTCCATTCTCCATCCGCGGCATGCGGGCGGGACATGCATTCGCGATCTCCGATACCAGCCTCGACCCGTTGTATCGCGGACATCCGCTGGTTGCCGGCAAGGAGCGGATTCGCTTCTACTGCGGCGTTCCGCTCGCATCGCAGGACGCTGCAATCATCGGGATGCTGGAAGTGATGGACCGCGTTCCACGCACGCTGAGCCGATCGCAGCTTGCGCTGCTCGGTGCGGTGGCACAGCAGGTGATGCTGCAACTCGATTCGCGACGGAAGCACATCGAACTCGCAAAAGCGACGGAGCAATACAAACAATCCAATGCGGCATTGATGCGTCGCACGCGCCATCTGGAGGTGGCGCAGCAGATCGCCACCACCGGTAGCTGGGAGTGGGAAATCGGCCGCGACCAGCTGATGTGGTCGGACGAAATCTATCGCATCTTCGGTGTCGCTCCGGTAGATTTCCACGGAAATGCGGACGCATTTTTCGCAATGGTGCACCTGGATGATCTGCAGCCGTTACGCGAGGCGCTGGACGCGACATTGCGTGGAACCAAGCCGCTCGATCTTGAACACCGCATCGTGCGGCCCGACGGTGAAATACGCCATGTGCATGAGCGCGCCGAGTTACTGGCCGGCCCCGGCACACGCCGGACGCTCGCCGGCACCGTGCAGGATGTCACTGCCCGGCGCAGGTCGCAGGAACATTTATATCTGCTCGACGCGTGCATAGCGCGACTGAGCGAAGGCGTGATGATCACCGAGGCTTCGCCGCATGATGAACCCGGACTGCGCATTGTCTTCGTGAACGATGCGCTGGAGCGGATGACGGGCTACCGGCGTGACGAGCTGCTGGGCAGATCTCCTCGCATACTGCAAGGTCCGAAAACCCAGGGCGCCGAACTGGAGCGCATACGCCTGGCCCTGAAAAAGCGTGAAGCCGTCTCCGCCGAAATGATCAATTACAGGAAGGAGGGCAAGCCTTTCTGGATCGAGACCGACATCGCGCCCGTCACCGATAATGCGGGCCGGGTGACCCATTTCGTGGCGATACAGCGGGACATCAGCGAGCGCAGGAGGAAGGCGGAAGAGTTCGCGCAGGCCAGCAGGGCGCTGCAAATGCTGACGCGTTGTAATGACGCACTCGCGAAGACGGAAAGCGAAGGCGCTCTTCTCGAACGGATCTGCCACATCGCGGTCGACGTCGGCGGCTACCGTATTGCCTGGGTGGGCTATGCGCGGAATGACGAGGCGCGTAGCG
>JAQGLQ010000222.1 GCA_028292785.1 Noviherbaspirillum sp.
TCATCGAAGGCATACGCCGTCCGGCCGCTTTCATGGCGGCCGCCGCCACGGCGCTGGCCGCGGGCAAGCCCATCGTCGCCATCAAGACCGGCAAGTCGCAGAAGTCGCGCGACGCCGCCTATTCGCACACCGGCGCCATCTCCGGCGATTACGATGTGTTCACCGCGATGTGCGAACGCTACGGCATCGTCAACTGCGCATCGCTCGACGACATGCTCGAGACGGTGCTGGCGTTCCAGTGCGGCCGGCTGCCGAAAGGGCCGCGCGTCGGTTTCGTCACGACTTCCGGCGGCACGGTTGATCTGCTGTATGACTATATCGAGGAAATCGGCGGCATCACGGCACCGGAATTCACGCCGGCGACCAAGGAAAAAGTCCGTGCACTGATGACTGCCGAGATCGCCATCAAGAATCCGCTCGACGCCGGCATTCCTTCGACCGACGCCAACGCGGCGGAGATGTGCAAGGCGGTGGCGGCCGATCCCAACATCGACATGCTGGCCTGGGCCGGCACTCTGCCCACCAAAAAAGGCGCGCGCGATGCCGCCGTGCTCAACAGCGTGCTGGCGTCGACCGACAAGCCGGTGATCGGCTTCGGCCGCATGGGCTACATGTTCGGCGAGGAAGGACTGAATTTCCAAAGCGAAGCCGGCTTTCCCTTCCTGCAGGGCCTGCCGCCCACGGTCAAGGCGCTGGGCGCGCTGGCGTTCTACGGTGCGCGCGCTGGCCGCCGGGTCGCGCCGCTGCCGGCACCGACCGGCAAGGCCGAATCGCTTGAGGGCGAAGCCCTGCAAGCCGCGCTGGCCGCCCACGGCCTGACGCCGCCGGACAGCGCATTCGCCGCCACGCCCGCGGCGGCGGCGGCAGCGGCCGCGCGCATCGGCTTTCCGGTGGTGCTCAAGCTGGTGTCGCCCGAGATCAGCCACAAGACCGAAGTCGGCGGCGTCAAGCTCAACCTGAAAAACGAAGCCGACGTGGAGCAGGCGGCCGCGCAGTTGACGGCCAGCGTGCGCAAGCTACAGCCCGACGCGCGCATCGATGGTTTCCTGGTGCAGGAGATGGTGCGCGGCGTCGAGGTCGTGCTCGGCGCGCGCACCGATCCGCTGTACGGGCCGATGATCCTGGTCGGCGCCGGCGGCATCCTGGTGGAGCTGGTGAAGGATGTCGCGTTCCGCCTGCTGCCGGTGGGACCGCAGGATGCGCGCGACATGATAGACGGACTCAAGCTCGCCAAGCTGCTCGCCGGTTTCCGCGGCGCGCCGGCGTGCGACGTGGATGCGCTGGTCGATGCGATCTGCGGACTGTCGCGCTTTTATCTCGACCATCGCCATCTGCTCGGCGACCTCGAGATCAATCCCCTGATCGTGCTCGAACAGGGCCAGGGCGTGCGCGCGGTCGATGTCCGGCCCGTGTTCGCCGCTCAAGCGCATGCCGCCAACCGCCATTGAGGAGAAGTCTGCAATGAGTTTCACCCTGCCTGAAGAATTGCGCATGCTGAAGGACAGCCTGCGGCGTTTCGTCAATGCCGAACTGATTCCCATCGAGCGCGAGACCTGCGTGGACGAAGAGCTCAAGCCCGAGTGGCGCGAACGCTTCGAGCAGCGCGCCAAGGATCTCGGCATCTGGATGATGGAGGTGCCCGAGGAATACGGCGGCGCCGGCATGGGCATCCTGCCGCGCGTCGCGGTGTGGGAAGAACTGGCGCGCACGATTGCCTTTCCCGCGCGCGGCAGCGGCATGACCGGACCGACGGTGCGCGCCATCCTGTATGAACTCGAAGGCGAGATGAAGGAGAAGTATCTGCTGCCCGTGCTGCGCGGCGAGAAGAAGAGCTGCTTCGCCCAGACCGAGCCGGATGCCGGTTCCGATCCCGGCTCGATGCGCACCACCGCGGTCAGGGATGGCGACCACTACATCATCAATGGCGTCAAGACCTTCATCACCGGCGCGCGCACCGCCGACTTCGCGCAGGTGATGGCGGCCACTGATCGCTCCAAGGGATCGCGCGGCGGCATCTCCTGCTTCCTGGTCGACATGGATACGCCGGGCGTCAAGATCACCGCCAGCTACGAAACCATGATGGGCGATCGGCCGAGCGAAATCGTGTTCGACAATGTGCGGGTGCCGGTGCAGAACCGCATCGGCGGCGAGGGCGACGGATTCAAGCTCGGCCAGCAATGGCTGGGGGTAGGGCGCGTCAAGCATGGCGCCCGCGCGCTCGGCGTGGCGGAGCGTTGCCTGGAAATGGCGGTGTCCTATGCCCGGCTGCGCGTCACCTTCGGCAAGCCGCTGGCGGATCGGCAGGCGATCCAGTTCATGCTGGTCGATTCCCATATCGAGCTGCAGGCCGCGCGCCTGATGGTGTATCAGACCGCCAGCAAGATCGACGCCGGCGAGGATGCGCGCAACGAGACCTATATCTGCAAGGCCTATGCCGATGAAATGGCGTTCCGGGTGGTCGACCGCTGCATGCAGATCCATGGCGGCATCGCCCTCACCACCGACCTGCCGATCGAGAAGTTCTGGCGCCAGCAGCGCAGCTACCGCATCACCGAAGGCGCGACCGAGGTCATGAAGATGAGCATCGCGCGCCAGATCATGAAGATGTACTGAACCCATACTCCCCAGGAAGAAAAGATGAATATATCCTCGCGTACCCGAGCCGTGTTATCCGCCGCGACATTCCTGCTTGCCGCCATGCTCATCCCTGGCGCGGCCCATGCGGAATATCCCGAGAAGCCGATCAAGATCCTGGTGTCGATCCTGCCGGGCGGCACGCCCGACGTGCTGGCGCGCGCCATCGGCGAGCAGCTCGCACCGATGCTCGGCCAGCCCATCATCGTCGACAATCGTCAC
>JAQGLQ010000250.1 GCA_028292785.1 Noviherbaspirillum sp.
ATTTCCGACTCCACGGCGAACGAGGCCACTGCTCCTTTTTTGCGGGTCTCGTACGATGTCTCGATAGGAATGCTTTTTCTGAGACACTCGCGTGCATGCGCGGCATTTAGGTCCATAGCCATCAACAGCCAGGCGTTTTTAAAATCGAATGCGAGCTGGCGTGGCGAACATCTCCTTTCATTGTGCAATTTGTCCCATGCCCCATATCTCATCAGGTCGACCGCCACATCGACATTACCGGAATGAACCGCATAATGCAGAGGCGTCCAGCGATCGTTTGCCGTCTGCACATTCGGCAACGCGCCCCGCTTCAGCAACCAGTTCACGGCGAACCGGTCCTGATTTCTGACGGCAATGTGCAGCGGCGTCTTGCCATCGGCATCCTGCATATTGATGCCCGCGCCGGCAGTATATAAACGTTCGGCAGCCGCGAAATCCTGATGGCGAAGTGCCTTTTGCAATGGCGTGTTGCCATGGCGATCGTGTTCATCCACCGGCAAACGATGCTTGATCAATATGTCGATCAGGTGTGCACTGCCGAGTTCGATCGCCAGATGAAACGGGAGCGCGATATCGTCAGGCCCTTTGCGGTATGCGTTACGGCCACCATTCAGCAATACGTAGTCGAGCATTTCAGGATTGCCGGAGCGGATTGCAGCTATGTCCACAGTCTCCTGGCTTTCGATCAAATCCGCCCAGTCCGGACAATGGCCGCCAGCAATCCACTCGTCCAGTTGCCCCACGTTGCCGCCGCGTAACGCGTCAAATATCTGGCTGACGCTCGGGAAGCGTGGAAGGTAGCTGATCGAAATCCCGTGCTCGATTGTCAGGTTGCTTGAAAAAGCCCGTAGAGAAAATTGGTCTTGATGCGAAATGTTCAACATTGCTTCCGGTCCGGGGTCTTTAAATGTCGATAGCGGGCGAGGGATTGTCGGTTGTCGGCACGGACCGACTCAGTCGACGCGGGGACCGGTTTCCAGTTCGTATGGAAGGTACGGCGGGAACCCCCGCCACCGCCTAGTCATTCGGATGCCCATTGGCCATACTTTCCGAAGACACTCCGTTTTCGTCGGGGTTGGAACCTGTCCCTTCTTCATATTGCATGCCGCCTATGATTGCTTCGCCGGCCGCGACCGAATTGTTACCGCTGTTCGGGGGGAAGGAATTGGTGGTTTCATCGGATTCATGAACACCGTTAGCTTGTTCCCCTTGGCCCACGCCAGCGACGCCGCCCCAGGCGTTAGTCGACACGCTGCTGCTGTCTGCATGATCCGTATCAATAGGAAGATTTTCGTCCTGCCCGCCCTGCCCTAAGGCGTCATCACCAGGCACGATATGCTGCGTGTGACCATTCTGCAATGGATAGGAACTCGGAAACATCTGAACTCCTTGGGAGTAATGGTTGTGAAATAAATGCGTTGGTTCGATCGCAACTGCGACGCATTCCTGAAGGTCGCTCTGGCGATAATATAATGACAACTCTTGGCTTTCCAAAAGTATTAAATTTGGCTAATTTCTCTGCTTCAGAGCATGGCGGGTCGGCGTGCGCGGTGTGCCGCAGCAGACACTACGCCGATGCCCGCCGGTCCTGTTGCGGCATTGTGATTCGGGGCACGGCTCGCGTAAAGCAATGTGCTTCCCGTTCGCTTTTAGAGAGCGCAGGACAAATTATTTTTTCTGGCATGACGCAGTAGAACTTGAACCCGAGCCTGGCGAGCAGCCCTTTCGACGCGGCGTTCTCCGTATCGCAGTAGGCCCACAAGACCGTCAGCTGCCGGATAGTCTCGAGCCAGTCAGTAACCGCGCCGACCGCTTCTTTCGCATATCCCTTGCCCCAGCATCCGCGGCCGAAAAGATACCCGAGCGCGGCGGCGCTTTCCTGGATGCGGCAATCGACAAGACCCGCCAATTCCCCACTATCCTTCAATACAACAGCCCAAACGAAGCCGGCTTGTCCGCCATTCTCGTGGCATTGCTTGATGTATTCATCCGTTTCGGAGACGTTGACATGCGTGGTCCATGTCAGATAGCGGGTCACTTCCGGGTCCGAAGTGCATGCCTTGAACAGAGCGGGTGCGTCCGACCGATAGAGAGGACGCAATATCAGCCGCTCGGTAAAAAAAATCTTCCTCATGCGAATGCAGACATCGTCTGGCGCTTCGATATGATTTTGTGCGGTGGTGCTTGTTCCCATTATCGCTCCGGTGATCCGGTCACGTTGTGGATGGCGCGAAGACCGAATATCGAACCAACCGTCCTAGAGGCGACACCTTCATTTATTTAGTGACGGCGCTGGCATGCCGGTTCATCTCAGCGTATGAATCTGCCATAGGAATCGATGATGGTGACCTCCACCGCCGTGGCGCCATTGTGGTTCCCCGAACCGTAATGAACCCAGAAACCACCGAGATCGAATGCACCAAAATTATTCAGGGCCGCAGTCATTTTTTCGCGTGTCGGATCCTTTCCGGCGCGCCGCAGCCCTTCGACCAGCACTTTGGCCGCGATGTACCCTTCCATCGACACCATGCTGATGGCGACGCCACCTTTCTTGGCGTTTTCCTGGTACTCGCGTACCAGTGCGTTCGTGGCGCTCCAGGGATAGGGGACGGTTTGGGTAACGATGGTTCCGCGGCTTAGCGTGCCGAGATCCTTGATAAAGCTCGTGGTGCCGCCGAACGACAGACTGAACAATTGCGGACGGATGCTTGTCTTGCTGTAGGCGCGCACCAGATTCTGCGACACCGATCCTGCGGTGAGAAGTATGACGGCACGGGGCGCGGCGGCGCTCAGGGTCTTCACTGCCTCAGGTATGTTGCCGCCATCGGTATCCACGGCGACGGAAGCGACCGCTGAAAGCTTGTACTCCTTCATAAGCGCTTCAGCAGTTGCGAAAGTCTTTTTTCCAAACGAGTTGTTCTGATAGACCACCGCGATGTCATTGAAGCCGGTCGTTGTCAGCTGACGAAATATCTTGCGAATTTCATCCGAATATCCCGCTTTCGTATGAAACAGATATTTGCTGAAATAGGCCGGCGCCCGAAGCGAATCTGCGCCGCTCAATGTGCCGACCAAGGGAATCCTGCTTGCTTCAAGAATTGGCAGCACGGCTTCCGTATTGGCGGTCCCGATGTAGAACGCCAGCGCGAAGACCTGATGTTCAGCCACGAGCTTGCGGGTATTCTCCACGGTCCGTTGCGGATCATATCCATCATCAAGTGATACCAGCACAATCTTGCGGCCATGTATGCCGCCGCTTGCATTGATCGCATTCAGGTAGAGTTCCGCGCCCTTCCTGTACTCGGTTCCGAGTTCGCCAAGCATTCCGCTGAAGGCGTTCGACTGGCCCACTACGATGGCGTCCGCCGTGACGCCCTGCTGCCCGGCATCCGTACTTCCCGTGATCAGCAGCAGAACGGCCAGGAGAAGGATGCCATGCAGTTTTATCCAGCGTTGAGCGGGCGCCATCAATGGATGATTTTCGCGAGGAAGTCGCGGGCGCGCTCCGAACGAGGCGCATCGAAAAATTCATCCTTGGGCCGGTCCTCGACGATCTGGCCGCCATCCATGAAGATCACCCGGTCGGCCACTTTCCGGGCAAAGCCCATCTCATGCGTGACCACCATCATCGTCAT
>JAQGLQ010000258.1 GCA_028292785.1 Noviherbaspirillum sp.
GATCTTGGCCGGCGCTTCGTCAGCCTCTTTTGCCACGGCTTTACCTTTCGCAGGCGGCTTCGCCTTGCGCTCTTCAAACTCGAAACTCACCTTGCCATCCTTGCCTTTGACCAGATAAGCCTTGAACGGGCGGCGCGTGCGTTGCGAAATGAAGCCGGGCAGCAGGTCGGTCTTGCCTTCGGTGAGCAGTTTCACCATTTGCTCCGGCAGGATTTCCTGCTGCAGGATGATCCGGCCGCTGCGGAAATCGCAGGCCTTCGGCCTGGCGACCGTCTTTTCGCAGACATAAGCCAAGCCCATTTCATAGACGCCGCCGCCGCATTTCGGGCAGGGGCCGAGCGAGGTCTGCCCGGTAAAGTCGACGCCTTCGCCATCTTCGCCTTCATCCTGGTTCTGGCCGAAGTCGAATTCAAGCTTGAAATTGTTGATGTCCTCGTCGCGCACGATCTTCAGGATCGCCGCGAAAGGACGACCCATCTTCGAGCGGAATCCTTGCAAGGGTCCGATCTCGCGCTTCTCCAGCAACTCTTCGACTTCAGCCACTTCGAACTGGCGGCTGCCCGGTGTCTTGCTGATCGAGAACTCGCACTTCGTGCAGGCGAAGCGTCGATAGTTTTCCTTGACCACGCCGCCGCAATTCGGACATGGCGCTTTCAGCGTCGCGTAATTGCCGGGGATCGTGTCGTTGTTGTATTCCTTCGCGCGCTTGACGATGATCTGCGTCATCTGCGCGATCTCGCGCATGAATTCCTCGCGGCTGATCTTGCCGCGCTCCATTTGCGCAAGCTTGTACTCCCATTCGCCCGTCAATTCCGGCGCGATCAGTTCGTCCACGCCGAGTCCGCGCAGCAGGGTCATCAGCTGGAACGCCTTTGCGGTCGGTATGAGTTCGCGGCCTTCGCGCAGCAGGTATTTTTCATTGAGCAGGCCTTCGATGATCGCGGCGCGCGTGGCCGGCGTGCCGAGGCCCTTGCCGGCCATCGCTTCACGCAATCCTTCGTCGTCGAGCAGCTTGCCCGCGCCTTCCATCGCCGACAGCAGCGTCGCTTCCGAATAGCGCGCGGGTGGCTTGGTGACCAGGCCGTTGGCGGTCACCTTGTCGGTCTTGACCTTTTCGTCCTTCGCCACCGGAACCAGCGTGCCCGCGCTCTCCTCATCCTTGTCGTTTGCGACTTCCTTGCCGTAGATCGCCAGCCAGCCCGCATTGACCATTACCTTGCCCTCGGTCTTGAACTGATGGCCGGACACTTCGGTATGGCGCGTCGTGACCAGGAACTCGGCGGCCGGGAAGAACACCGCCATGAAGCGGCGGGTTACGAGATCGTAGAGCTTCTGCTCCGGCTCGGACAGGTTCTTCGGCGCCTGCGTGGTCGGGATGATCGCGAAGTGATCGCTGATCTTTGCATTGTCGAAGATGCGCTTGTTCGGCTTGACCCAGTTCTTGTTCAGGATCTGTGACGAGAAGGGCTGATAGTTATTGTTCTCGGAGATGGTCTCCATCGTCTTCTTGACGGTGTCGATGTAATCTTCCGGCAGGTGGCGCGAGTCGGTACGAGGATAGGTCAGCACCTTGTGCTTTTCATACAGCGCTTGCGCGAGGCCGAGCGTATTTTTCGCGGAAAAGCCGAAACGCGAGTTGGCTTCGCGCTGCAGGCTGGTCAGGTCGAACAGCGCCGGCGCGATTTGGGTCGCGGGTTTCGATTCTTCCGTGACCGTCCCCATCTTGCCGCGGCATGCGGCAACGATCGATTCGGCCGCAGCCTTGCTCCAGAGGCGTTCGGCCCGCTTCTCGGGATCGGTTTCGTCCTTCTTGAACCTGGTATCGAGCCAGCGGCCTTCATAGATGCCGGCCGCGCAGATGAATTCCGCGCGCACTTCCCAATAATCGCGCGACACGAAATTCTTTATCTTCTCTTCGCGCTCGACCACGATCGACAGCGTCGGCGTTTGCACCCGGCCCACGGTGGTCAGGTAAAAACCGCCTTCCTTCGAATTGAAGGCCGTCATCGCCCGGGTGCCGTTGATGCCGATCAGCCAGTCGGCCTCGCTGCGGCAACGCGCCGCGTCCGCCAGCGGCAGCATTTCCTTGTCTTCGCGCAGGCGCTTGAAGCCCTCGCGGATCGCTCCCGGCGTCATGGATTGCAGCCACAGGCGCTTGATCGGCTGCTTGGCCTTTGCATACTGCGTGATCAGCCGGAAAATCAGTTCCCCTTCGCGTCCGGCGTCGCATGCATTGATCAGCGCCGTCACATCCTTACGCTTGATGAGCTTGTTCAGCACCTTGAGGCGGGACTCGGTCTTGGGAATGGGATTGAGCGCAAAATGCGGCGGGATCATGGGCAGATGGGTAAAAGTCCATTTCCCGCGCTTGACGTCATATTCCTCGGGCACGGCGATTTCGACCAGGTGACCAACGGCTGAAGAAAGCACGAATTCGTCAGATTCGAAGTACTCATCGTGCTTGGTGAAGCCGCCGAGCGTCTTCGCGATGTCGTTCGCGACCGATGGCTTCTCGGCGATGATGAGGGTCTTAGTCATAACAGTAATCTCGATAGTGGCGCCGGAAAGCGCGCAAAAGAATGCACGGTAAAGCCAGCATAGTACATTGCCAAGCGGTAAGTTTGCTTATTAGCAAGCACCTGCAAATACTAATGCGTGCCTATTCAAGCGGCCAATAATAAGCGTGTTGCGGCGCAAACCGCAAGCGAGAGGAAGAATGGATTGCAGCTTGGAAATTAACTCTTGTCGAGTCTATGCAAGAAAACCACCTTGGTGGCTACGGCGTTCTTCAGTGCAAAAGGCGCGGTTGCGCGTCCTCATCGTCATCTGAAAAAAGCTCGTCGAAGATAAGGCCGTCCGGCTCTTTGCCTTGACTCCATAACACCATGAGAACGATCACTTTCAGCTTGTCGAGCGACATTTCATGCACATCGCTGATCGCCAGCGCACGTTCGATGACAATCTCGCGCTGAATGGGATTAATGACCTTTGCCGATTCCAGAAATTGCATGAAACCAATTACTTCGGTTCCAAGCGCATCAAATTCACTTTGCGCGTAAATGCGCATGCCAAACGAAAAGGAAGCCTGCTGCGGGTAACGGTCCGAAAATTCGTTGGTGGTTTCCGTCAGGTCGGTCAGCCATCCGAGCGCGCGGGATATTTCTTCTTCTTCGAACCCGATGGCCGACAGTTTCTTCACCAGCGCGTCCGAGTCGGGGCACGCATCCGGGCGGTAATATGTTTCGTAGAGGTAAACAAGGACGTCGAACATGGTTCTACTGTAGCGTCAGAATTGTTGAGACACAACCCTCAAAATCAAGGATTGCGTATAAAAAACGCTTTCGTGGATCACATTTCTACGCTCGAATTTTCATTTATGCAAGAAATATGAATCAGGATAGCGACAGTTCAGTGCGCGTAACCCAAGAATAACTGAAAACAGGGATTGCTCAAAGCCGGGGCTGCTCAGAATTTCAGGCAAGTCGCCGATATTTGCCACCCGCAAGCATTTCCACTAAACCTTCGAGTTCAAGCGTCAGCAACGCTCCAGCAATGACAGAAATATCCGACTGGCAACGCGCTGCAAGCGTGTCAATGTCAACGGGGTCGAAACCCATTGCCGCGAGCAAGGGATCGGAAACCGGTCCAGCCGTATCCGGCACTTGGACCGGCATCGGCCCGGTGACTGTGTGATGTTTGAATTCCTCCAGTATGTCTTCCGCCGATTCCACCAGCTTGGCACCCTGCCGGATCAGTTGATGACATCCCTTGGAAAGGGGGGAGTGAATGGAACCGGGTATGGCAAAAACGTCGCGGCCCTGGTCTCCAGCCATGCGCGCGGTGATCAGCGAACCCGACTGCGCAGCGGCTTCGATCACGAGCACACCGCGCGACAATCCTGAAATGATGCGATTGCGACGCGGAAAATTCGATGCGGCTGGTGGCGTGCCCAAGGCGTATTCACTGATGATGCAGCCTTCGACCGCGATCTGATGCGCGAGTGTCCGGTTGCGGGCCGGATACACAATATCCGCGCCTGTGCCGATCACGGCCACAGTCGAACCGGGGCCGCGCAAACCTCCATGATGGGCTGCGGCGTCGATTCCCAGCGCTTGGCCCGAAACGATGGTCAACCCGGCCTTGCTCAGCGCTTCCGAGAATTTTTCGGCGTTCACCACGCCTTGCGCGGTGGCGTTGCGGCTGCCGACAACTGCCAGCGCGGGCCGGCGCAGCAGTTCTGTCCGGCCTTTTGCGTACAGCATCAGGGGAGGGTCCGGAATATCGAGCAAGGAAGGCGGGTAAGCCTCGTCGCACAAGGTAATGACGCGATTGCCCGGTTGTTCGGCCCACAAGAGTGTCTTATCGATCTGCGCGCGGATGTCGTCCGGCATCGACGCGGCGAGTGCTTGCGCAATATGCTCGGAAACACATTGCCGAAGCGCGGCCAGACTGGCCGAAAACACGTTTTCCGGAAGCCCGAACGTCGCCAGAAGTTTGCGCGCCGTTGCCGCGCCTACCCTAGGTGTCTGCTGCAGCCGCACCCACTGCGCGAGTTCTCGCGCGTCTGCGTCGTCTCTCATCGCGGAAGGCGAATTATTCCGGTGAGCGCGCCGTGTCGCCGATCTGCACCGAATCGGTCACCTGCATGACCAAGCCATAAGAAATATTGTTGAACACCCGGAATACAAACAGGTTGCCGTATTGATAGTCCGGCAGCTTTACCAGGTTTTTGTTGTCGGTCCTGTCCGGAATAACCGCACCGAAACGCGAAAGCTCAAGCACGGTCCCGATGTCGATGCCATCGTTCCTGCCGCGGTTGACAGTGACGATCTGGTTCTGCCCCGCCTGGCGGACACCGCCATAAATCGACACGATGCGCGCATCGATCTGCTTTTCCGGCGGGTGCGGCATGTAA
>JAQGLQ010000287.1 GCA_028292785.1 Noviherbaspirillum sp.
CGTCATTCAATCATTTTATTCGGCAACTATCCACGGCGACCAAGTTGATTGGATATTAATGGGATCACGTATCGCTTATCCCAACGTCCATCAATGCAACCTTTCGCTCGTCCGCCAAGTTCCAAGGGTTTCATCATCGCCGTGACTAAAGCAAAATTCCATATCAGCACAGGAGTGGCGCACCCCGGGGGCCAGTTGCATGGCTAGGGTGGAGCGGCAATTCGGGCGACATGTCGCCCGCCGGTGTATCGATGAGTGTTTGCAATTCCTTGCGCGCCCTGCAAGAGCATTGCGCCGTTGCCGCGCTTGCACTGCATCCCGTCTGAATGAAACGCGACTCCTGTACGTGGCGATACAAGATCCGCTCTAAACATCGATTATTGCGCTGACCCCCAAAGAGCGCCAAGTGGCAGCTATTCCCACTTGCTGCCGAATCTTCTTCTTTCAAAATTAATCCTTCTTATTGAGGACTCCCTAGCAGGTAACAAACCGCCATCGAATCTCAAACAAACTCTGATTGCTGTTTAATCGTCACAGCAAGCTCAGGAGTAGAGCAAATAAATTGCCTTCCAATAATAAATTAGGTATAAGAGGTGATTAAATTTTAGGTGGGGTTATGACTGCAAAAATTATTATCGTCACCAATCAAAAGGGTGGGGCAGGCAAGACCAATACTTCCGTGCATCTTGCGGGAACGTTCGTACGCCACAAGTACAAAACCTTGCTGATCGATGCCGACCTGCAGGGCACAGCCACAAAGTGGGTGGCGCAGGCTGAAGAGGACAGCCCGAACAAGATCCGCGTCATGGGCCTGGCCAAGGCGGAAAACAAGATCGGCCGTGAGGTGAAGCAATATGTCGACGATTACGATGTCATCATCGTCGACTGCCCGCCGTCAGTGGAATCGCAGATACCGCAAGTCATGCTGATGATCGCTGACCTGGCGATCGTACCCATGGTTCCGAATCCGGGCGACCTCTGGGCGTCGACCGACCTGCTTGAACTGGCCGAGCGCACGCAGGTGGTCAATCCCGACCTGCAAATCCGGATTCTCGGATCGAATGTCCGATCCAACCTGGCCATGACGAAAAACGCGCTGGCGAATATGGCGACGATGCGGGCCAGCGCGCCGCTTCTGAAAACCAGGCTCCATCAGCGCACTGCCTACGTCGAGTCGATGCTGGCCGGAGATTCGGTGCATTACTTCGGAAGCGCGGCGAAAGCCGCTATTTCCGAGGTCGAAAGTCTCTACAACGAGATCGTCACGATCCTGCAACTTCCGAAAGCGAAAAAATGAATAAACAGAAAAAGTTGCTGGGCAAGCTGGCGACCTCGGTAGCGGACCAGGCCGTGCAATCGCGCGACAAGTTCGAAGATGCCGACATTATCGTGGCGATGAATCAGATCAAGAGTGGACGGCTGGCGAAGCCCGGCGAAGCCATGGCGACCGGCAGCCATGCCAGCGCCCACGACGGCGGCAGGGACGGGGCGGCAAAGGCGCCTGCCGTCGCCCTGCATGCCACGACCGGCGAAGCCGAGTACAGGATAGCCTCCCTGCCGATTGCGAAAGTCAAGGACCATCCCCGCAACGCACGGCATATCTACGATCCGGCCCGGGTCGATGACATGGCCACTTCGATCGCAAGGGACGGGCAGAAGGTGCCGGTAATCGTGATGGAAGACCCGGGCGAGCCCGGCACCTATCTCCTCATCGAAGGACGCTACCGCAAGCGCGCGCTGCTCACCCTGGGCAGGGATACCATTCTGGCGTCGGTCGTGGAGCCGCTGACCGATCTGGAAGCCTACCGGCTATCCCTGCTGCTCAATGAGCAGCGTAACGAGCAGACCGCGCTCGACAATGCGATGTCATGGCGCAGTCTGCTCGATGATGGCATCTTCAAGAGCCAGGAACATATTGCCGAGTACCTGAACCTGAAGCAAGCCACGGTCTCCAAGACGCTCGCGCTGCTCGACCTCCCGCCCAACGTGCTATCCATCGTCAAGACCAGTCCGGCCAGTTTCGGCATTCGTATCGGCTTCGAGCTCAAGCAACTGGCGAAAACAGTCGACCAGAAGAGGCTCGAGGAGATCGCCGAAAAGATTCGCGATGGTCAATTCTCCGCCCGCGAATTAGAGAAGCTGAGAGAGCGTGCGGACAAGGAACCGGTGACGCGGGAGAGATCGCGCGCCTATCCGCTGCATTGGGGCGGCGTGCAACTTGGCTCGATGCGGGAGTTTGAAGACGGCCGACTCAAGATCGATCTGGCGGGCGCGCCTGACGAGTTGCGCGGCAAGGTCATCGAAGCGGTGAAAAAGGCCTTGAACGAAACGCCCGCCGTCATGCAGAAATAACCTCGCTTCCTTTTATCGCAAGGCGGTCATGCGCCTTGGATGGTCTCCGATTCAAGGAAGTCGAGGACCATCGTATCGGTCACCGGGCCCCATAGCTTGAACGCCATCCATTCTCCGAACGCCGTCTTCACCACCGGCGTTTCCAGGCCCTTCTTCAGATAGGGCTTCAGCGATTTGTCAATCTGTGCCGCGAATTCCTCGAATTCGGCACGCTGCTCCGTTTCGGAGAGCTCGTTGTAA
Organism: Noviherbaspirillum sp.; assembly: GCA_028292785.1. The sequence continues at coordinate 2,593 of JAQGLQ010000287.1, forward strand.
TAACGGAACGCTTCCTGATTCCTCGCAATGATGAAACGTTCCCTGAGGTTGGTCTTCGGCTTGCTCGGCGCACGCGGGGCCACCGGTTGCGCAACTGTCCTGGCGGTCGCGTATCCGTTTTTGATGGCGGTCCGGAAGTAGGCCGCCGGCGATTCCAGCTCGGGTCCGCGCTTGCTCTGCTTGCGGCTCTCCACCAGTTCGATGTGCGCCAGCACGGTATGCTCGTCGTAGCTGAGATAGATGTCGGTCGCATCTTCCTTGGAGATGCCGAAGCGCATGATGCGCTCGATCACGGCGGAATCGATCAGCGGACCAGCCTCCAGCGGCAGCGAAGGCTGGGACGTCCTCACCACGCGGAATTGCAGCTCCTCGACGCGGCGTCCCTTCTTGAATTCGAGCAGTTCGATCGAAATGTCGGTGACGTTGTTGATTTCGGCGATCGCACCCTTGAGAACGTCACGCTTGAAATACTTGTACTCCGGGATCGCTTCCTTGACCGGGTTGCTGGTGATGACCTGATACCACTTCTCCCACTGTTCACGCCTGGTCATGTGCGACGGGCTGGTCGCATAGCGCCTTGTCACCTCGTACAGCGCAAGGCTGGCGGCACTGCGCAATTCGGTCTGATAATACAGGCTGAACTTGGTATAGCGATTGGGCTTGAGCACCGCCTGCG
>JAQGLQ010000303.1 GCA_028292785.1 Noviherbaspirillum sp.
TTGACGATATAGTCCGATAGCCCGGCCTTCATGCCGGCAGCGCAGACCTGTTCGTTGCCGGTGTTGGTGAACATGATCACCGGCGTGCCGGGATGGCGCTCCTTCAGGCGCTCGAACACGGCGAGCCCGTCGCTCCAGCCAAGCCGGTAATCGGTGATGGCGCAATCGAAATCGAGACCGATGGCCTGCTCGAATTCCGCCGCGGTGCCGGCCTCGATGAATCTGGCACCGGGAATGCCGGTGGCGACCGCGCGCCGGGCCAGTTCGCGGTCATCGCCATTGTCGTCGACAAGAAGAATATGGATGGGATCTTGCATGGCGGCTCCTCCGATGATTTATCGATTGATGTCACATTCTCTTCACTGCGGGAGGACGTTCGTTATGCATGAGCCAATACAGGCCGACGGTGCGCAGCAGCGCCGTGGTGTCGTCCAGGCTGACCGGTTTCTTGAGATAGGAATTCGCGCCGAGCGCGTATGCTTTCTCGAGGTCGCGCGACAGCGTGGACGTGGTGAAAACGACGACAGGCAATGTCGCGAGCGTCGCATGCGAACGAATCCATTCGAGCACCTCGAATCCGCTGCGCTTGGGCAGTTTCAGATCCAGCAGCACCATCACCGGCAACGGCGGCTTTTCGGGATGCTCGAATATGCCTGTGCCCGCCAGATAGTCGATAGCCTGTTCGCCATCGGTCACGATGCTGAGCCGCGCCGACACGCCGGCTTTTTTCAGCGCCCTTTTGACCAGGATGATGTCGTCTTCGTTATCTTCCACGATCAGAATTCCCTGTTCCGCATTCATCCGTTTTCTCCTTCAGCCGCCGGCAGTTCTACCCAGAATCGCGAGCCTTTGTCCAATTCGGATTCGACGCCGCAGCTTCCGTTCATGCGCCGCACGGTCTGGTCGATGACCGCGAGGCCGATGCCGCTACCCTGGTACTCATGTATGCCGTGCAAGCGCTCGAACGGCCTGAAGATGCGCTGCAGCTGCATCTCCGGAATGCCGATGCCATTGTCCGAGACCCAGAGACGAACGGTGCGCGCATGCGATTCGTCGCCGCCGTCCAGCGCAGACTGGCGCAGATCGCTCCATATCCTGACGACGGGAGGCGTTCCAGGCCGTGTGAACTTGAGCGCGTTGGACAGCAGGTTCTGCAGGATCTGGATGCAAGCCGCGTGGTTCGCCTCGACCGTGTGCAAGCGCGGCGCGATCTCGACCTGCGCGCCGGTTTCGCCGACCTGCGTCGCGACCAGGGCCAGCGCCTCGGCGGCAATCTCGTCCAGTTCGACTTTTTCCATTTTCAGATCGAGGCGCGACAGGCGCCCAAATGACAGCAGGTCGTCGATCAGGCGTTCCATTCGGCGCGCCGCGCGCGAAATCCGCGCGAGATAATCCTGGCCGGTGGCGTCCAGCGCCTCCGAGTAGTCCTCGCTGACCGCCTGCGCGAATCCCTGCATGCCGCGCAACGGCGCGCGCAGATCGTGCGCAACGGTATAGCTGAATGCTTCGAGCTGGCTATTGGCCTCGTGGAGCTGTTCATTGGATGCGGCAAGCGCCTCAGTGCGTTCCGCCACTCTTTCTTCGAGCGTCAGGTTGAGCGCCCGCACTTCCGCTTCGGCCAGCTTGAGCGTCGTCACGTCCGTCGATACGCCGCACACGCCGATCGGCGCTCCCGCATGGTCGCGCAGCAGCACTTTCGATGACATGAGATATTTTTTTCCTTCGCGCGTGAGCACAGCTTCGTCCAGGTGCAGGGACCGCTGCTCCTGAATCACCACGAGGTCGTTGTCGAAATGCGGAACGGCTGCCCGTTCCCGGAAAATTTCGTCGGCCGATTTGCCGATGGCCTGCCCGGGCGCCAGTTCGGCGAACTCCTCGAACGCCTCGTTCACCAGGATGAATTTCCCGTTGGGGTCCGTGAGGTAGATCAGCGCCGGCGAACTGTCGATGACATTTCGCAGCAGTTCCTGCGCATCAGCCAGCTTGCGTACCGCCGCCGCTCGCGCCCTGGCGTCGGAACGCACCAGCAGGGCCACCAGCACAAGCAGCGCCACATCGAGCACGCTGGCCAGAGCAACCGTCGCATAGGCGCGCTCCGCGCTGGCGGCGGACTGGGCGATGCGGGAACGCAGCCTGGCGTTCTCGATCTGCTGCATCGTGGCCAGTTCGGCACGTATGCTGTCCATGTACTGCTTGCCCGAATTCGTGTCGACGATATCCTGCGCCGCAGTGAAGCCCTTCCGGCGCCTTGCCTGAATGCTTTCATCGAGCTCGGCGAACTTCAGTTTTTGCAGGCGTTCGATTTCGGCCAGGCGCTGCAGCTGCGCCGGATCGCCGGCGAGATTCTTTCGCAGAAACGCAATCGACTCCGGCAGGTGCCGCGCAGCTTCATCATAAGGTTGCAGGTATGCCTCGCGGCCCGTGATGACGAATCCGCGCTGGCCTGTTTCAGCCATCACGGTAAGATAAAGAAGTGTCTGAAGTTCGACGGCGATCAGGCGCGCGACGACCTGTCTTTGCTGGTTGGCGACCAACGTCTCGATGGCCCGGTAGGTGATGATTCCCGTTGCCAGGAACGCCAGTATCGCGGCGCAAAACGAAATCAGCAGGCGCGTGAAATTCAGGGGCATGATCCCTCATGGCTAGCCACAGTGGCGTCGTCTTTGATCGGCCGCAAAAAAACTCCTTCGCGCGAAAGCCTGCAACTCGGGTATTGATACGATTTTCAGGCGACAAGAAAGTTCGCCGTTGAAATCAGCGCGGGGTCTGTTCCATCTTCGTGCGAATCAAATCGGTTGCGATGAAGGACAAAGCGAGCACGCCATAGATCGTCGCCAGCGATTTTCCGGAGAGGCGTTTTTCATAGCCGGGCGTGAAGCGCTTCGGCACCAGATAGTAATCGGTGACATAGGCACCCGCCGTGACGATGGCCGCGCCGACGGCCGGTTTGAGCAACGAAGAAGAGGGGCCGGAGGCCGCGCGTGCGCCGAACCATTTTTCATAAAATGCGGCCCAGAATATGGCCGAACCGTGGTTGAGCAGGAAGCCTGCAAGCGTGTGTTTGAGAGATGCGTCATTGCGTTCGGCGGCCGCATCGCCCCAAAGGATGTGGCTGGTTGCGTTCAGCGGCGCCGCGAAGGAACCGGTTTCCTTGCGTCCCGCCAGCGAAGCGGCCAGCGCGGTGCCGATTCCGGCTACCGTTCCCGATGTCAACGCACGTTTCAGTGCGCTTTCCATGTTCGCCATTGTGTCTCCTTTGTTTTGGCTGTTTTCAGGGCATGGCGCAGGCCAAGTTATCGCTTCTTCCTTTTCGTCTTGTGCGGAGCGGTCCACATTTGTGTCATGCTTTTCGCCGCCTGGTTCATCATGTTCGTCGCCTGGCGCCGGCTTTCGGCCGTGGCTCTGACGCGCGCCGTGCCAAGCACCGCATTG
>JAQGLQ010000308.1 GCA_028292785.1 Noviherbaspirillum sp.
TCGAAATCATCGACAGCAACCATCGCGGCGCGCAGTTTCTGCGCCAGCGGCGCGAAGAGCTGATCGGGAAAAGGATTTCGATGCTGTATGAAGGAGCGCGGCCTGAGCGCTTGTTGCAAATGCTGCGCGAGGCAATCGCAACGCGCAGTTACGAAAGCGATATCGAAGTGCCCGGCGAGAGTCCGTTCGCGGCGCGATGGGTGCATGTGAGGATCGTCCGTGCCGATGGCGACCTCGCCGTCACGCTGCGCGACATCAGCGAGGCCAAGGCGCATGTCGAAGAGCTGGTCCGGCAAAGTAATGAAGATGCGTTGACGCACCTGCCGAACCGCCACTGGGTGCAACGCTATCTGCCCGAGGCGATTCGTCATGCCGCCGCGAATGGAACCATGATGGCGCTGCTGTTCGTCGACCTCGACGGCTTCAAGATGGTCAACGATACGGCCGGCCACGCCGCCGGCGATGAAGTGTTGCGCACCGCAGCCCGGCGCCTGCAGGATGCGGTGCGTCCGCACGACCAGGTAGCGAGGCTGGGCGGCGATGAGTTCGTCGTGATTCTGGAGCAACTTGTCCACACATCCGATGCCGCGCATGTGGCCGATCGCATCCTGCAATCATTCGGGCAAAGTTTCCGGATCGCGCACGGCGTCCATTCTCTCGGCGCATCGATCGGAATCAGCCTGTTTCCATCCGACGGGACCGATAGCGAGACGCTGATGCGCAATGCCGACGTGGCCATGTATTCGGTGAAAACCAGCGGCAAGGGCAACTACCATTTTTTCGACCAGAAATTTTATGACGCCTTGCGCATGCGCCTGCAGCGCGAGGCCGAGCTGCGGCATGCGATCGAGCATGACGAATTCATCATCTACTACCAGCCCCGCGTCGAACTCTCGACCGGCGTGACTTCCAGCATGGAGTCGTTGGTGCGGTGGATGCACCCGACCCGGGGACTGCAGCCGCCGCTCGATTTCATTCCGCTGGCGGAAGAAAGCGGGCTGATCCTCAGCCTCGGGGAACTGGTGATCAACAAGGTTTGCATGCAGCTGGTGTGCTGGAAGCAGCACGGCGCCCGGCTGGTGCCGGTTTCCATCAATGTTTCTGCGCGCCAGTTCCGCGAAGTGGACATCGCGGCCATCCTGAAAGGCGCCTTCGAGCGCCACCGCATCGATCCCGCGCTGGTCGAAGTCGAAGTCACCGAATCGTCGATGATGGGAAGCGCTTCCGATGTGTCGGCCACGCTCAGCGCGATCCGCCGGCTCGGCGTCAAGCTGCTGGTGGACGACTTCGGCACCGGCTATTCGTCGCTGTCGCAGCTGCAGGGCCTCGATTTCGATGTGCTCAAGGTCGACCGCGCATTCACGGTCGAGATCGAGCGGTCGGAAAAGGGCAGCGTGTTTTTCAAGGCCATCATCACCATGGCGCATGCGCTTGGGATGCGGGTGGTGGCCGAAGGCGTCGAAAACGAAGCGCAGATGAAGATACTGGCATCACTGCGCTGCGACGAGATACAGGGGTTTTATATCTCGAAACCGTTGCCGCCGTCCGAGACGCAGCCTGTCCTGCCTAACCGGATTTTTCCGGCAGGCGCATGATCAATCTCACTGGAAGGAGCGCCCGAAATGGAAACTGCCGAACTTTTAGCGCGCGCGCTATGCCGTCAATACAACCGCGGCTTTGAAGACGCCACCGACGATCATCCTTATGGCGGCGCGGACTCGGCCGAGGGGCAGGAGGAATATCTGGCGAGCCTGGTTGACGAAAACTGGCGCGAATGGGTGGAGGAAGCCGAGTCGCTGCTGGCGTCGCTGCCGCGGACGCAGGCGTAGCAGGCTGCTGCCGGTGCAAGCGCTTCCTCGCAACAAGCAAAGGAGAAAGACATGACGATAGATTGGGCAAACTTCACCCCTTGGTCATCGCTGGCCGGCGGCCTGCTTATCGGGGTCGCGACCGCGATGTTTCTCTTGCTCAACGGAAGAATCGCCGGCGTCAGCGGGATTCTCGGCGGCCTGCTGCGTCCTGCGAGGAATGATGTCGCGTGGCGCGTCGCCTTCATCCTCGGCCTGGCCGTTTCCCCTTTTGTTTTCAGCATGGCGGTGCCGCTGCCCGAGGTGCGGGTCGACGCGGACATAGCGATGCTGATCGCGGCGGGCCTGCTGGTCGGCATCGGTACCCGCTATGGTTCCGGCTGCACCAGCGGACATGGCGTATGCGGCGTGTCGCGCGCTTCGCCGCGCTCGATGGTGGCGACGCTTTCATTCGTATTCGCGGGCTTTGCGACGGTCTATCTGGTTCGTCATCTACTGGCTTGAGGAGCATGTCATGCAAATAGCGATCGCATTTTTGACCGGCCTGGTGTTCGGCCTCGGCCTGGTCCTGTCGGGCATGACAAATCCCGCCAAGGTCATCGGATTTCTGGACCTGGCCGGCAACTGGGATCCCTCGCTCGCCGTCGTGATGGGCGGCGCGGTGCTGGTGGCCGGCATCGCATTTCGTGTTGCCAAAGGACGCGCCACGGCATTGCTGGGGGACCCGATGCGGGTGCCGACCGCGACACAAATCGACCGCCGCCTGGTGCTGGGCGCACTCGTGTTCGGCATCGGCTGGGGACTGGCCGGATATTGTCCCGGTCCCGCGCTGGCCTCGGTCGTGCAGGGCGGCATCAAGCCGCTGATCTTCGTGGCTGCGATGGTGGCCGGCATGGCTTTCTACGAAATCCAGGACGTGAGGGCCGCGCGCTCGAGGCTCGCCGGTTAGCGTCGGAGCGACATGATACGTTTCATGAAAACCTGACGTACTTGCAGGATTTTGCTGATCAATTGCTCCGGTATTTAATCAGCAAGCTGATACTTTACGTGACGCCGCGCAAGCTCCAAGGTGTCATTGGCGAATAATCTCGATGTATTGCATATCGCCAACGCAGCGATACGCAGATCGGGGTGGCCGGCGCTATCGAGCGCCTAATCAGAAATCATCACAGGTATGTCCAATATTGAAGAAAGAATGAATTTCAGGGACCGTTTGCATGCAGCGTTGCGGGAAGCTGAATATGCTCCCGACAGCCCGACTCAACTGGCGCGCGAGTTCAATATCCGTTACGGCGGCAAGCCGATCACAGTGCATGCGGCGCGCAAGTGGCTGGTCGGCGAATCCATCCCGACCCAGGAAAAGTTGCGTACGCTCGCCCATTGGCTGGGGGTATCCGCCGAATGGCTGCGCTATGGCACCAGGCAGACGCAGCAAGATCCCAAGGCGGCCGAAACGAGCCTTCGCCTCGGGCCGCGCGACCTGGCGATCCTCGAAAGCATGCAGCGCCTTGACGAGAAGAACCGCAATATCGTGCGCACGCTGATCCGCATGCTTGATCCGGGAGAATGAATGCAGGAAGCGGGTTCGCGTCCGTCCCGCATTCGCGAAAGATCATGGATAGCCGGATGCAATCCCGGCTATCTTGATCGTCTCATGCCCATGCCGGATTACATCCCGGCGATGCCACCCACAGGGAATATCCGCCAATGAGGGTGCGAAGAGCAGGGCAGGGCAGGCATAAGGACCACCGGCTGCGCTTATTTTGCCGGACCAGGCGCCGCCGGCTTTTGTCCATCCTGCGCTCCGCGAGCGCGGCCAGCCATCGCCGCATGATGCTTCTCATGCCGCGCCACCATTTCCTCCTGCGTCACGAACCCATCGCCATTGGCATCGGCTTTCGAGAACGCCTCCGACTGACGCGCCAGGTACTCCTGCAGCGATACCTTGCCATCCTTGTTGGTATCCAGTCGCGCCACCTGGCGTTCAGCCATTTTTCTGGCATCGTGGGGCGCGTGCCTGGCATGATGGCCCGGGCCTCCGGAGTGGCGCGCTTCGGGAGTGGCCGGCGGTGCCGCAGGGGCCGCGGTTTGAGCGATACTTGCAGTCGCAGCGCTCAGGAGGGCTGCGAGAAGAAGCATGTTTTTCATGTCTAACCTTTCAGTTGAAAACAGGGTGGAACGATTTGCTGATGATCAGTATAAGAACCATACTGATGAAGTCAGCGGTACCTTACATCTGCTTGCAATGGCGCCGGTTCGAATACATAAGCGTACATTCGAG
>JAQGLQ010000346.1 GCA_028292785.1 Noviherbaspirillum sp.
CTTTGCGCGAAGGCCTCGCGCGCAAGCATTTCCGCCAATGCGCCACCTGCTATCGACCCGACGGCGAGCTGTCTGATGAAGGTGCGGCGCGATTCGAAGACCTCACGCGGCGTGATTTCCGATGCGAATGGGATATCGATTCCATTCGGATTGCGTTTGATCAACATGGCTTCTCCATCAGTTCAGGTGGCCTGCTTTTGTCGGTCAGGGTAGTGGCAACCTTACACTAAATTAGTTATTTCATTTTTCGACGCAAGATGAGGGGATCGCCGCTGCGCTACCGCAGGCGATTTCTTGCTGAACCAGGGAGGGATGTAAGGACGGGGGCGAAGCAAGCCGGGGCTGGAATCGATTCCAGCCCCGGCAAATTATTCTTACAGCTCGCCGTAAGAGTGAAGACCGGAGAGGAACATGTTGACGCCGAGGAAGGCGAATGTGGTTACAAACAGGCCGACCACTGCCCACCATGCGGCCACTTGACCACGCAGGCCCTTCATCAGACGCATATGCAGCCACGCCGCATAGTTGAGCCAGACGATCAGCGCCCAGGTTTCCTTCGGGTCCCACGACCAGTAGCCGCCCCATGCTTCGGCTGCCCACAGCGCGCCGAGAATGGTGGCGATCGTGAAGAAAGCGAAGCCGACCGCGATCGATTTGTACATCACGTCATCGAGCACCTCCATCGACGGCAGGCGGTCGACGAGCAGGCCCTTGGATTTGAGCAGATACGCGATGCCGACCATGGCCGCCAATGCAAACGTGCCGTAACCGATGAAATTCGCCGGCACGTGGATCTTCATCCACCAGCTCTGCAACGCCGGTACCAGCGGCTGGATTTCATGCGCCTCTCTGCTGATCATGTACCACAGCAGAAAGCCGACCGCCGCCGAAATGATCAGCATGACAAAGGGGCCGAGCTGGCGTGTCGCATAGTGCTGTTCGTAATACAGATAGAACAGCGCGGTGATCATGCAGAAAAGAATGAATACTTCGTACAGATTCGAAACCGGAATATGCCCGATGTCGGGTCCGACCAGATAAGACTCATACCAGCGCACCAGCATGCCGGTGAAACCGAGGATGACCGCGGCCCAGCACAGCTTGCTGCCGATGGCGCCGCCGAAATCCGACTTCATCGCCAACCCGCCCCAGTAAAACAGGGTGGACAGATAAAACAGCGTGCACATCCAGAGAATCGCGGACTGGCTCGAAAGCAGGTATTTCAGGAAGAACTTCGTATTCGCCGATTCCAGCGTGCCGCCATACAAGTAAATCGCCGACAGCGCGAGCACGGCAAGCAAGGGCATCAGCCAGCGCACCGGCTTCCAGTGCCACCCGAGCCACGCGAAGGTCGGCGCCGTCAGCAGCAGTACCGCTTTCTCATACACATCCATGTGCGCGCTGTAGCGGTTGAGCGCAAAAAGCGCCCCGGCTACCAGCGCCAATGCGTACAGCCAGTCGACCACGGTCAGGCGCCTGAAAAAGCCCGGTGGGGTCGAATAAATATTTGTTTGCGTCAATTCCATCAATATCTCCGTCTTGCTGCAATATCGCTTGCGTTGTCCGTGCCGGCTTACGCCGGATCCCGCCCTTGCATCAGGCGCATTTTCAACGCTTCAAATTCCTTTTCGAAATCGAGGGTCTTGCGTTGCGAGCTCATTGCCATCAGGGCGCGCGACCGATCGCCTTCTTCCGACTTCACCCATACCCACAGCCGCCGCTCCCGGATGTAGAACATGGAGAAGATACCGAGGACCAGGAGTAGACAACCGAAGTACACCACGTTCTTGCCCGGCGAGCGCGTGACCTGAAGCACCGACGCCTTCACTTCCTCGAATTCCTTCAACTGCAAATAGACCGGGGCTCCGTAAAAAGACGCATCCGAGTAGGCATTGGTTGCAAGCTGCAAGAACCGTGCATGCTTTTCATCCGCTTCCGCCGGCTTCAGGCCATCCTTCTCGCGCGCGGCCTGCCACAACTCCCACAGACCGCCGTTGAGGATCTTCATGAAAATTTCGGCGGCCTTCTGCTGTTCCTCTGCCGGTATCTTTTCGAGGAAAGCCGAGACGGCCATGAATCCCGCTTCCTTTTCGTTGCCGGCGAAGATCGACAGGCCTTTCAGCGTGGATTGCTCCAGCTGGCTCCGCAGCATGGCTGCATCCTCGCGCGCGGCCGGCATCGTATGCTGCGCATAGCGCCGCGCCGCCAGGGCACGCAATTCCGGGTCCAGCAAGGCCGCGCGCAAGCGCATCCATTCCTCGACCGTATCTTTATCGTCGGCAGGAATGCGCAGATAGCGGAATGGCTCGCTCGGCGAATTCCGCATGCCGGTGAGGAAGACGTAGGAACCGTCGACTTCTACCGGCACCATGTAATTGTGGAACTCGCGCGCCTGCCCCGTCTCGTCGCGCAGCTTGTACTGAACGCTGGGGCCGACATTCTTCAGATCCTTGCTCTTCGCGTTTTTCGCCGCCGAACCGAGGCGCTTGTCCAGGCCCGCGGCGAATGCTTCGTTGAAGCTTTTGCCGGTATCGACGGCGCGCACATCCTGTCCGTTCGACGCCATGTTCTCCACATTGAACGGCCTGAAGCCCGACCACTCGACGGTGTACTTCGGACCCGAGGTCTTGCCCAGCGGTGTCGAACTGCCGACCTCGCCGGCTATATCGAAGGTATAGCTTTGCGCTCCGATCATCGGATACCCGACCAGCTTCAGCTTGCTGCCGCCATCGTCGAAGCTGGACTGGTACACCGCGATGCCCTTGTGGATGAGCGGCTCGTTGACCTTGATGGTCGCCGGAAAAGACTTTCCGGTGTCGTGGTCGCGCACTACCACCTCGCTCGCGAAGAGCTTGGGCATGCCGGTGGAATAATGCTCCACGACGAATTTCTTCAACTGGATCGTAAAGGGCAGCTCCTGGATCAACACGCCGTTCTGCTGCGGAACGATCGCGGTGTTGCTGCTCGCGCCTTCGGGGATCATGGTGTTGCCGCGAAAGGTCGGGTTTCCAAGACCGAGACGATGCTGCGGCGGAATCTCCGCAATGATGCCGTTGCCGGCGAACGGCGTCTTCCCGAAGGCCCAGCGCTGAAAGCGGATGGGCAGGTCCGAGTCGAGCAAGCCACCGATGCAGATGATGACGATCGCGCTATGCGCAAAGATATAGCCCCATTTGTTGCCGGCTCCCTGCTTGGCAGCGATCAGTGTCGCACTGTCCTTTTCCAGGACCTTGATCTTGTAGCCGCTGCCGGCGATCACATTCGCCAACTGCTGAGTGAGCACGCCACGTGGCGCCGCCGCAGTCCACTCACCCTTGTGATGGAAATTGCGCAGCGACTGCTCGCGCACGTTTTCACGCCAGCTGCGCATATCCTTCAGCATCTTGGGCGCATTGCGCACGATGCATAGGGAGGTGGACAGCACGAGGAAGCCCATGATCAGCAGAAACCACCATGCGGAATACACCGCGTAGAGGCCAAGCTTCTCGAACACCTCGAACCAGAACGGGCCGAACTGATTCACATAATTCGGCATCGGCTCATTCTGTTTCAGCACGGTGCCGATCACCGAGGCGATGGCGATCAGCGACAACAGGCTGATCGCAAAGCGCATGGACGAAGTGAGTTCGACCGCGTTAGCCAACCAGCGGCGCTCGGTCTTGAGCTGCAATCCAGCGGTACTTGTACTTGTGTCCATCATCTCGTCAAAAGCAAAAAGGGGTGGCCTTCGCCACCCCCATCCAATGTTTTATCGCTCTGTTTGTAGGTTATTTCAGTCCGGCGATGTAGTCCGACAGGGCCTGGATTTCGTCGTCGGAAAGCCGCTTCGCGATGGTCGTCATCTGAGGACTGTTCTTGCGCGCGCCCGAGCGGAAGGCAACCAGCTGCGCCGATGTGTAATCCTGATGCTGACCAGCCAGGCGGGCGAACTGCGCGGGAATGCCGGCGCCGTTCGGTGCGTGGCATGCCGCGCATGCGGGCACGCTTTTCTCGGCGATTCCGCCGCGGAAAATCTTCTTGCCGAGCTCGATCGTGTCCTTGTTCTTCGCGGCACTTGGCTTCGGCGCCTGCTTGTCCAGATACGCGGCGATATTTTTCATTTCCTCTTCCGTCATGCCCTTGGCGATCGGGGTCATGATCGGATTATTCCGCTGCGGGGTCTTGAAATCCGCGAGCTGCTTGTAAATATAAGACTCGTGTTGCGCTGACAGCTTCGGGTTTTGCACTATCGTGGAATTGCCGGCCGCGCCATGGCAGGAAACGCAGGCGGTGATATTGCGGGAAGCATCGCCATTCGTGTACAAGGCTTCGCCTTTGGTGGCGTCGGCTTTGACAGCCTTGGGCCCTTCCGCTGCATGGGCGATGGAAGAAACCGCCAGCGACATGACAAACAAGGATTTCACAAACGGTAAAAACGCACGATTCATTCAGATACCCTGAGACTTGATTTTAAAATTCTGCCCTCGCGGCGGTGGACGTGCAGAGCGGCTTCGCATTTTGCGGCGCAACAACACATAACCGCTTATTGTACAATAGCTTTCGAGCATTTCGCTCCCGCAGCCGCATTTTCTCCTTCTCCTCCTATGTCCCTACTTTGGCAAGCCCGTTTTTTCACCACGGTGAACCACCTTCGAGATTTGCCAAATTCGCAAGTGCCCGAAGTCGCATTTGCCGGTCGCTCCAACGCCGGCAAATCGAGCGCGATCAATATTCTCTGCAATCAGAAGAAGCTCGCATTTGCTTCCAAAACCCCCGGCCGCACGCAGCACATCAATTATTTTTCCATTGGCGGCGCGCATGTCGGGCAACATCGGAAGGACGAAACAAGGGTCGATGAAATCCGCGGCCTGCTGGTGGATCTTCCCGGATATGGTTATGCGGAAGTGCCGGGCGTGGCGAAAGACCACTGGAATCAGTTGCTCGGATCGTACATCCAGAAGCGCGAGCAATTGGCGGCGCTCATCCTGATTATCGATTCGCGCCGGCCGTTTACGGCCCTCGACATCCAGATGCTTGAATGGTTCGCGCCGACCGGCAAACCGATCCACTGCCTGCTTACCAAGGCGGACAAGCTCAATCGCAATGACTCCACCAATGCGTTACGCCTTGCGCGCAGCGTACTGAGCAGCTATGTTGATGAGCAGGGCCGGCCCTTCCCGTTTACCGTGCAACTTTTTTCAGCACTGAAACGCACCGGGCTCGACGAAGCGAATGACAAGATACTGTCCCTGCTTGGCTTAGATCAAGACGCTGGACCGGCGGATGAAACCGGCGCGGGCAATCCCGTTTGACGCGCGAATGCCGCAGCGTCGCATTGCATCAGAATAAAAAAAACCCTGGAGAAAGGGGAGGATCTCCAGGGTAGTAACGCCTTATCGCTAATGCCACGATATGGCCCCGCTCAGGGAGGAGAAGCGGGAGGTGATTGAACACCTATTGCTGAGATAGGACCTCACCACAAAAGTTTCAGGTTTCTACACAAAATTCATTATTCCCAGCGACTCATTTTTCCCATCGATATGACCTATCCGTTACCGACAGTAAAGTATCCGGCGATCAGAATGCGCCGTATGCGCAAGGATGCCTTTTCGAGGGCACTGATGCGCGAAAATGTGATCACGACAGCCGATCTCATCTATCCGGTCTTCATCCTCGATGGAGAAAACCAGCGTGAAAAAGTGGCATCGATGCCGGGCGTCGAGCGTCTCTCGATCGATCTTCTGCTCAACGTCGCCGAGGAATGCGTTGAACTCGGCATTCCCGTAATCGCGCTTTTCCCGGTGATTAATCCCACGCTGAAAACACCGGACGGGATTGAAGCGATCAACCCCGATGGCCTCGTGCCGCGCGCGGTTCGCGCCTTGAAGGAACGGTTCCCGGAACTGGGCGTACTGACCGATGTCGCGCTCGATCCGTATACCAGCCACGGACAGGATGGCGTCCTGAATGA
>JAQGLQ010000359.1 GCA_028292785.1 Noviherbaspirillum sp.
GATTCGCCGCGCCGGCGAAGACGCCGGCCGACATCGTCAACAAGATCAACACCTCGATCACGCGCGCGGTGAACAGTCCCGAACTGCGCAAGGCGCTGGAGACGCGTGCCCTGGTGCCGCTCAATCTCGGGCCCAAGGCGGCCGCCGAGCGGATCGCGAGCGAGCATACGTCGCGCGCGCAGGTGGTGAGCCGGTCGGGGGCGAAGCTGGATTGAAGGGGAAGGACAAGCGGGTGAGCACCTCGTGTCCACCCTACGTTACTTCGATTCACGGTTCAAACGCTTGACCCGGATGACAGTATCTACGCCAGTGCCACCACGCTATCGTCCGCAGCCCTTCCCTGCGCCCGATGCTGCCCGATACGCTGCATCAGCGCCCGGTCCGACACGGTGTACAGCACCGCATCCGAGGCCCCGGTATTCACATGTCGCCGCCACAAGAAACTCGGCACCACGAAAATATCGTTCGGCTCCCAGTCGAAACGCTGACCCGCCACCTCGGTAAACCCGCTGCCTTCTAGCACGATGTACATCACGCTCGCGGTCTCGCGCTTGAAGCGGGTTTCCTCGCCGCCGCGCAGCAGTTGCGCGCCATAGTCCATCGTCGCGAACACCGGCCCGCCGGTTGCCGGGTTGGTGAATTGCAGGCCGATGCCTTCATAGGGGTCGCCGGTTTCCCCGCGCATGCCATCCAGCGCGCGGCGCACATCTTCGCCGCGATAGTGGATCAGCGGGCTGGTCTCGTAACCGATGCCGCGCTGCGGCGACTTGAACGTCGGCAGCAGGCCGCCGCTGCCATACAGTTTTCCGGAATAGCCGCTCGCCTCGACCGTTGCCTGCGAACGCGGCCGCTCGCCGGCCGGACCATCGAAGGCTTCGTCGAGCCAGATGCAGTCGAGGAATTCCAGCAGCGGCCAGTCCAGCACATCGACCCACACCACCGGCTCGCTCGCATCGTTGCCATGGTCGTGCCAGGTGCCGTTGGGCGTGAGGATGAGGTCGCCGCGCCGCGCTTCGCAGCGCTCGCCCTCGACCGTGGTGTAGCCGCCTGTTTCCGACAGGATGGTGCGGCTGGCGTTGGGCGTGTGCAGATGCACCGGCGCGACATCGCCGGGATTGTAGATCGATACCGCGCAACGGATCGCGTTAGCGATCTGCAGGCGGCCGCCGAGGCCGGGATTGGTCAGCAGGAATTGCTGGCGATCGGCGAATTCGATAGGCGGCACGTCCGAGGCGCGCGCGAACTCGGCGATGCGCTGCAGATAAGGCGAGATTTCCTTCCAGCGCCACCGATGCGGTAGCGCTTTCAACTGACCGGCGCCGACCTTGCCGCTTGCCACCTGCCCGCCCGCCGACAGCGCGGTTTCCTTGAACCACGGGCGCTGCGCCGGCGCGTTCGCCTGCGTGCGCAGCCAGATGTGCAGATGCCCGGCTTCGGCATTGAGTTTTTCCATCGCCTCGCGGGCGCCTTCCGGCAGTTTGCGCGGCCCGGACGCCTGAGCTTGATCGGTCATCTTGTCACCCCGCGTTTGCGTTTTCCGAGACGAGTTCGCGCTCGTCGGCGATGTGGTTGCGAAGGACGCCGACGCCCGCGACTTCCACCTCGAGCACGTCGCCCGGCTTCAGCCAGCGCGGCGGCTTCATCTTCGAGCCCGAACCGGCCGGCGTGCCGGTGGCGATGACATCGCCCGGTTCGAGCGTGGTGAAGGTCGAGATATAGGAAATCAGGCGCGTGAACGGCGCGATCATGTTGGCGGTGGTGTCTTCCTGCACCGTGACCGAGTTGACCCGGGTCGTGATCCGCATATTGGTCGGGTCCTTGATTTCATCCGCGGTCGTCATCCACGGCCCGAAGCTGCCCGAGGCGTCGAAGTTCTTGCCGGCGGTGACGTTGTAGACGCCATGCTTCATCCAGTCGCGAATGCTGCCTTCGTTGTAGCAGGCATAGCCGGCCACGTAATGCATGGCATCGGCTTGTGCGATGCGGCGTCCCCTGCGCCCGATGACGAGGGCGATCTCGCCTTCATAATCGAGCTGCTCGGATTCCAGCGGCCGCAGTATCGGTTGCAGGTGCGCCGCCTGCGCGGTAGCGGCGCGCATGAAGAGGCTTGGATATTGCGGTTCGGCGACCTGGTCGAACTCGCCCGGGCGGCTGCGGTAATTGATGCCGACACATAGCGTCTTGCCCGGCCGCGGCACCGGCGGCAAGAAGGTCACGGCGTCGAAGGCCAGTTCCGGCCGCGCCTGCGATTCGAAGGCGCGCAATTCATCGAGCGTGCCGTTCTGCAGCCGTGTCAGCAGACTGTCGTTGCGGTCGGGCAGCCGACTGCCGAGATCGAACAGTCCACCGTCCAGCGCCAGGCCGAAGCTGGTGCGGCCGTCGACCAGGTAACTTGCAAGTTTCATCGATGGGAATCCTTGGATGATGTAATGACGCGAACCGGTTTGCCGTTCAGCCAGGCATCGATGTTCTCGACGATCTGCGCGAACTGCATGCGATAGTTTTCCTCGGTCACATAACCGAGGTGGGGCGTGAGCAGGACATTGTTCAGCTTGCGCAGCGGATGGCCGGCGGCCAGCGGTTCATGGTTGAACACATCCAGCGCCGCGCCGCGGATCTTGTTGCTCTTCAACGCTTCGATCAGCGCGTCTTCGTCGATGATGGGGCCGCGCGCCGTATTCACCAGCAGCGCGCCCGGCTTCATCATCGACAGTTCGCGCGTGGAAATCAGGTGCCGTGTTTCCGTGCTGAGCGGCAGATGCACGCTCACCACGTCGGCCTCGCGCAGGATGGTTTCGAGTGAAGCACTGGAAGCGCCCGCAGCCGCGGCGCGTTCCTCGGTGAGACTGCGTGACCAGCCCAGCACCTTCATGCCGAAGGCGGCGCCGATCCGGCCGACATCGGTGCCGACGCGGCCGAAGCCGACGATGCCAAGCACCTTTCCGTTCAGGCCCATTCCTACCGTCGTTTGCCATGCGCCCGCGCGCATGGCGGTAGCCTCCACCGGCAGATGCCGTGCGAAGCCAAGGATCATGGCCCAGGTGAGTTCCGCTGTCGGATAGCCGAGCGTGTCGGTGCCGCAGACCGTCGCGCCGCGCGCGCTTGCGGCGCCGACGTCAATGGCCGCATTGCGCTTGCCCGAGGTAACGATCAGTTCGAGATGCGGGAGCGCGGCGAGGACTTCGGCGCCGAGCAATGTGCGTTCGCGATTGGCGACGAGGACGTGAAACCCGCTCAACCGGGCGATGAGCGCTTTGGTGTCGTCGAGGTGATCGCGGAAGACCGTCACTTCGGCGCGGCCCTTGAGTTTTTCCCAGGGGCCGAGGCTGAGCGCGACGCCTTGGTAATCATCGAGAATGGCGATTTTTTTCATTGGTTTCGCTTGGTAAATTGTCGCCGTTCAGAATAGCTCCGGATGGAGATAAATACAAGCGCGATTCACCGATGCGATTCACCGATGTGATTCTCCGCCGGCGATGTTTGCCTTACAATGCCGTGCTGCGGGACGGCCCTCTTTCGCCGCACCATTCCCAGCCCTTTCAGAATTCTTTCAGGAGCCATCGTTCATGTCCTCTTCATCGCGTATTTCGGCCAGCAGGGCCAACAAGGTGCTGGAGGACTGGGATCGCGAACGGCCGGACGCCGACAGGTCGATCCAGCGCATACGGGCGCGGTTGTTGCTGATCGGTACCCACATATCGCGCGACAACGACCGCATCGCCCGCAGTTTCGGCATCACGGGCCCCGAAATGCGGGTGCTGTTCGCGCTGCGCCGGGCCGGGCCACCATATCAGCTGCGGCCTACCGATCTGTTCGAGTCGTTGCTGGTGCCTTCGAGCAGCATGACGCGCCAGCTCGACCGGCTGGAACAGGAAGACCTGATCAAGCGTTTCCCCGATCCGGACGACCGCCGCGGCTCGCTGGTGGGACTGACGCGCACCGGCGTCAAGACCGCCAACGCCGCGCTCGCCGAAGCGCTTGACCAGTCGGAGGTCACCGAAGCGCTGCAGCGACTTTCCTCAAAGGACAGGGTGGCGCTGAACAAGCTGCTCGAAGGCC
>JAQGLQ010000370.1 GCA_028292785.1 Noviherbaspirillum sp.
ATACAGTTCGCAGCCGGGCAAGCGGTAGTTGCCGAGGATTTCCGAAGCCGCGCGCAAGGCCATGATTTCCGCATGCGCGGTGGGATCGCGGGTGCCGATCGGCTGATTGAAGCCGGTGGCGATCACCTGTCCATCCCTGACCACCACCGCGCCGACCGGCACCTCGCCGAGCGCCCATGCGTTGCGGGCCTGGTCGATCGCCTGCCGCATGAAGACGGCATCAAGCATGGTCGCCCGGGTCGCTGATCTCGGCCCAGCAATTGGGCGTTTCGTACAAGGTCAGCGTGCTCAGTCGCAGGTGCTTGCCATAACGATCGCGGTATACCGGTTTCAGTATGTCGAATGCTTCCGCCGCGAGGTTCTCGACGGTGGGAACGCGGCGCAAGACCACGGTCTTATGGCCCGGCATGCTATCGAGGAATTGTTTGACCGCGACATCGTCCTCATGAACGAGGAAGGCGTGATCCCACAGATCGACCAGGTGCTCTTTCGCCAGCATCTTCACATCGGAAAAATCCATGATCATCCCGTTGTCGGACTGACCGTCCCGGTCTATCACTTCGCCGCTGAGCGTGATCTGCAGCACATAGCGATGCCCGTGCAGGTTGCGGCATTGACTTTTATGATCCGGAATCCGGTGTCCGGCATCGAATTCGAGCTTGCGGGTAATCGTCAACATATCGGGGCTCTAGGGTATCCGCAGCAGCTTGTGCGTTTGAATGCTGAGCTTCCACTTCGGGTTGCTCTTGCAAATATCGATCGCGAGCCGCGTGTTGTGTTCCAGCGCGGGCCCGTCCATCGGCTGAACGTAAAAATGCTCGAAGTCGAATGACTCGTAGTCGTTCAGGATCTGCCCGTTCTGAGGAACCACCACTTTCAGTTCATTGCCCTTCCGTACCCGCAGATCGGCTCCCATTTTCGGACTGACGCACACCCAATCGACTCCGTCCGGAACCGCTATCGTTCCGTTGGTTTCGATGGCCACCTCGAAGCCCCGTTCATGCATGCTGTCCAGCAATGCCGCATCGAGCTGCAGCAACGGTTCGCCGCCGGTGAACACCACGAACTTGCTCGCAGCATGAATAACGGGCCAGAGCGCATCGATCGTCTCCGCGAGCGCCGCGCTGTCGGCAAATTTCCCGCCGCGGTCGCCGTCCACACCAACGAAATCGGTATCGCAGAATGTGCAGACGGCACTGGCGCGATCCGACTCCCTGCCCGACCACAGGTTGCATCCCGAGAAGCGGCAGAACACCGCTGGCCGCCCGGCATGCGTGCCCTCGCCCTGAAGGGTGTAGAAAATTTCCTTGACGCTGTAAGTCACTTTGGTTCCAGAACTAAAGAGCTATGCACGCAACGCCGGAGGCCGGACAGTCGGCCGGCCGCGGTACTGGCACACGGGTTTATTCCCACTCGATGGTCGCAGGCGGTTTGCCGGAAATATCGTAAACGACGCGATTGAGACCGCGCACTTCGTTGATGATCCGGTTCGACACCCTGCCTAGAAGTTCATGCGGCAAATGCGCCCAATGCGCAGTCATGAAATCCTGGGTCTGGACCGCCCTCAGTGCAACGACGTACTCATAAGTGCGCCCGTCGCCCATGACGCCGACCGATTTGACGGGCAGGAAAACCGCAAACGCCTGGCTGGTCTTGTCGTACCAGGACTTGCCTTCTTCATCCTTGGTGGAGCGCAATTCTTCGATGAAGATCGCATCCGCGCGCCGCAGCAGATCGGCGTATTCTTTCTTCACTTCGCCAAGGATGCGAACCCCCAGTCCCGGCCCCGGAAACGGATGGCGATACACCATATCGTGCGGAAGCCCAAGCGCGACGCCGAGCTCCCGCACTTCATCCTTGAACAGTTCGCGCAGCGGTTCCAGCAGCTTCAGATTGAGCGTCTCGGGCAGGCCGCCGACGTTGTGGTGGCTCTTGATGGTATGCGCCGTCTTTTTTCCTTTGCCCGCGCTCTCGATGACGTCGGGATAGATCGTACCCTGGGCGAGCCATTTCGCACTCTTGAGCTTGCCTGCCTGGGCCTGGAAAACCTCGACGAATTCGCGGCCGATGATCTTGCGCTTGGCTTCGGGATCGGTCACGCCGGCGAGGTGCTCCATGAACTGGGCGGTTGCATCGACCTGGATGACTTTCACGCCGAGGTTCTTGCCAAACATGTTCATCACCAGCGCGCCTTCGTCGAGGCGCAGCAGGCCGTGATCGACGAAAACGCAGGTGAGCTGATCGCCGATCGCGCGATGAATCAGGGCGGCCGCGACGCTGCTGTCGACCCCGCCGGACAGGCCGAGGATCACTTCATCGTCACCGACCTGGGCACGGATTTTTTCCACCGCTTCCGCGATATAGTCCGGCATGTTCCAGTCGGATTTGCAGCCGCAGATCTCATGCACGAAACGGCTGAGCATCACCTTGCCTTGCAAGGTATGCGTCACCTCGGGATGAAACTGTACTGCGTAAAGCTTGCGCTCCTCGTCGGCCATGCCGGCGATCGGACAGTTGTCGGTCGACGCCATCAGCTTGAAGCCGGGCGGCATGGCGTTGATCTTGTCGCCATGACTCATCCAGACCTTCAGCATGCCATGCCCTTCCGCGGTCACGAAATCGCTGATGCCGTTCAATAGCGCCGTGTGGCCGCGCGCCCGCACCTCGGCATAGCCGAATTCCCGCACCTTGCCGGTCTCGACCTTGCCGCCGAGCTGTTCCGCCATGGTCTGCATGCCATAGCATATGCCGAGGACGGGCACCCCCATTTCAAACACTGCCTGCGGCGCGCGCGGCGACTCGCCTTCCGTCACCGAATTCGGCCCGCCGGACAGAATGATGCCGGCGGCGCCATAGCTGCGAACGAATTCGTCGCTGACGTCGTGCGGAAACACTTCAGAGAAAACTCCGGCTTCGCGCACCCTGCGCGCAATCAGCTGCGTGACCTGGGAACCGAAATCGAGGATGAGGATTTTAGAGTGCATGGAAAGTGCTTAATAAAAGAAATCTGGATAAAGCGCGCCGGCGCGGGCGGAGCCGGGCAGCACGACACGACGCATACTTCATGCCGACGCATATGCGGGCGGCGTTCATGGCGTCCATTGCCGGCGATCCGGAATTGCGCGACCGCCGGGCACCAGATGAACAAACCGCATCGGTCTGCAGCCGGCGCTGGCTCACCCTGGTGAGCCAGCACATGCATGTGTGGCTGCTCGCCGGTCGTTCAACCCGGCTCGCAATCGTCCTGTGCCAAGGCACCGGCCCGTCAGTCAGCCCGGTAGTTCGGCGCTTCCTTGGTGATCTGCACGTCGTGCACATGCGACTCGCGCATTCCGGCAGACGTGATCTCGACAAACTCGGCCTTTTCGCGCAACTCATCGATGGTCGCACAGCCGCAATAACCCATCGACGAACGGACTCCGCCGACCAGTTGGTAAATAATTCCGAGCACGCTGCCTTTGTACGGAACGCGCCCCTCGATACCTTCCGGAACCAGCTTATCGGCATTATTGGACGAATCCTGGAAATACCGGTCGGCCGAGCCATCGGACATCGCCCCGAGGCTGCCCATGCCGCGGTATGACTTGTAGCTACGACCTTGGAACAGGATTACCTCGCCTGGCGCTTCTTCGGTGCCCGCGAACATGCTGCCCATCATGACGCAGGATGCGCCTGCGGCGAGCGCCTTGGAAATGTCGCCGGAAAAACGGATACCGCCGTCGGCGATGCAAGGGACGCCGCTATCCTTGAGCGCTTCGGCGACATTTGAAATCGCGGTGATTTGCGGTACACCCACTCCGGCCACGATACGCGTGGTGCAGATCGAACCGGGACCGATGCCCACCTTTACACCATCCGCGCCGTGTTCGACCAGTGCGACCGCTGCCGCCGCGGTGGCAATATTGCCGCCGATGACATCGACGTCAGGATATTTCGTCTTGACCCATTTCACACGGTCGAGCACACCCTTGGAGTGGCCGTGCGCTGTATCGACCACGATCACATCCACCCCGGCTTTCACCAGCAAATCGATCCGCTCGTCGTTATCGACACCAACCCCGACCGCCGCGCCGACGCGCAATTTCCCATGCTCATCCTTGGATGCATTCGGATGCTCGGTCGCCTTCTGGATATCCTTCACGGTAATCAAACCGCGCAATTCGAAAGCATCGTTGACAACGATCACCCGTTCCAGCCGGTGCTTGTTCATCAGACGCTTGGCTTCATCAAGCTCCGCGCCGTCCTTCACATAGACTAGTTTTTCGCGTGGGGTCATCTTGGCGCGCACTTCCGCGTCGAGTTCTTCCTCGAAGCGGAGGTCGCGATTGGTGATGATACCGACCACCTGCTTGCCTTCCACTACCGGGAAACCGCTGATGCCGTGCTGACTGGAGAGCGCAATGACATCCCTGATCTTCATCGTCGGCGGAATAGTGATCGGATCGCGCACCACGCCGGATTCGAACCGCTTGACCTTCGCGACTTCGCGCGCCTGGTCCTTCGCGAGCATGTTCTTGTGTATGATGCCGATCCCGCCTTCCTGGGCCATGGCAATGGCAAGCCGCGCTTCGGTGACTGTATCCATCGCCGCCGACAACAATGGAATGTTCAGCGTGATGTTGCGCGTGAGGCGTGTTTTAAGAGAGGTATCTTTGGGAAGGACGTCCGAATGTGCCGGGACGAGCAGCACGTCATCGAACGTGAGTGCTTTCTGCAGTAGACGCATAGTGATTCCAATAGGCGCAAAAGCGAATTATACAGAAATCGCCTTTTCAAGTCCTCTTCTGTCGTTTCCAGAGGCGATCTTGGGCCCAAAAGCATGCGAAACGGTTTGAGATTCGTTGACATTGCCGACAAAGCATGGCGAAATCGAAGCCAGAGTTTTCTCGCAAGGGTGCCAATGAAACAAGCCGCTTTAAAACGCGCCGCCATCGCGCTGCTCGCAATTTCTGCCGCAAGCGCGGCTTTCGCGCAATACAGCTGGCTGGACGAAAGAGGCGTCAAGCAGTATTCGGACAGGCCGGCGCCGCCCGGGGTGCCACAGAATCGAATACTGAAGGCGCCAGGCAAGACCACGGGTTCATCAACGCCCGCCGCCAGGCCGATCGCCGAAACCGCGCATGACTCGACAGGTTCGCCGTCTTCGCCGGCTACAAAGCTAGCGCCAATGACGACGGCCGAAAAAAACGCCGATTTTCAGCGGCGCCGCGCCGAGCAGGCCGAAAAGCAGAAGAAGTCCGACGAAGAGGAAAAAATGGCCATCGCCAGGAGCGTCAATTGCGAACGCGCCGGCGAGTACAAGCGGGTGCTCGAGTCAGGCGAACGCATTGTGCGCAACGACAAAAATGGAGAGCGCATTTTCTTGACGGATGAACAACGCGCCCGCGAACTGAGGGATACCAGGCAGGTCATCGCCGACGACTGCAGATAAGCGCTAGCCTTGTCCACCTTGCTTTTTCTCAGCCCGCTTGCGCCGGGTTTCCTTGGGATCCGCAAGCAAGGGGCGATAGATCTCGATGCGATCGTGTTCGCGCACCGTCGCGTCCAGGGTTTTCAGCTTGCCGTACACGCCGACCTTGCAGTTCGCCAAGTCCAGGCCAGGGACATCGCTCAGCAGTCCGCTCTTGCGAACTGCCTCCTCTATGGAGGCCCCGGCGTGTACCACGAGATCGTGCAATACCTGTGCTTCGGGCCGGGCGAAACATACCTGCACACGGATCCCGTGAGCCGTCTCATCCATAGACGGCCTCCGCCCGTTTGCGGAATGAATCGACAAAGCTGTTTGCAATCATGTTGAATACAGGCCCGATGATGGACTCCAGCACCCTGCTGGAGAATTCATAGCGCAGGTCAAATTCAATCTTGCATGCGTCTGCACGCAAAGGCTTGAAGGTCCAGGTTCCATCGAGTTGCTTGAACGGCCCTTCAACCAGCTTCATCGTCATGAGCGTTGGCGGTGTATGCGTGTTCTCGGTGGTAAACGAATGTTTCACCCCGTGATAGTTGATCAAAAGGGTGGCAACCAGCCGATTGCCCTCTCGCTGCCTGACCTCGACGCCGCCGCACCACGGCAAGAATTTCGGATAATCCTCTACGCGATCCACCAGCGCGAACATCTGCTCCACGCTATATCCCAATAATACGGACTTGTGAACGACTGCCATGAAAAATGAACCGTTTGATAAAATGAGAAGCTGAAATTTTAACCGACCCGAAGGCTTTACCCTATTCATGACCATTGTCGACAATAAAAAGGCATTCCACGATTACTTTATCGAGGAGCGCTTCGAAGCAGGCGTTGTGTTGGAGGGCTGGGAAGTCAAATCGATTCGGGCCGCGCGCGTACAGCTGAAAGAAGCCTATGTGATCGTTCGCAATGGCGAAGTTTTTCTGTTCGGCGCCCATATCAGTCCACTGCCGACCGCGTCGACCCATGTGTCGCCCGATCCGGTGCGCACACGCAAGCTTCTGATGAATGCAGAAGAAATCAAGAAACTGATCGGCAAAGTCGAGCGCGCCGGTTACACCCTGGTTCCGCTCAATCTGCATTACGCAAAGGGGCGGATCAAGTGCGAAGTCGGATTAGCCAAGGGCAAGAAGCAGCATGACAAGCGCGAAACGGAAAGAGAACGCGACTGGCAGCGGCAGCAACAGTCGATCATGAAACAGAACCGGCGCTGAATGCCCCGGCACTGCCCGGTTCGTCTGCTCAGGGAGTGAATTTATCCAGCGGCTGGACTTTCTGCTGCGACTTCACCACCTGCATCGCGCCTGCGATCAAGCCGCTGATATCGCTCAGATTCGCCGGAACGATGATCGAGTTGTTGGTCTTTGCCAACTGAGCGAACGCATTCACGTACTGCTCCGCGACCTTCAGATTGACGGCATCCGATCCGCCCGGCTCCCTGATCGCGGCCGCGGTTTTACGGAGCGCTTCGGCGCTGGCTTCGGCGATCGAAAGGATGGCGGCGGCCTGCCCCTGCGCACGGTTGATGGCCGCCTGTTTTTCGCCTTCGGAGCGCGCGATTGCAGCTTCGCGCTCACCGCTGGCGATATTGATCTGTTCCTGCTTGCGCCCTTCGGAAGCGGCGATCAATGCCCGCTTTTCCCGCTCCGCCGTGATCTGCGCCTGCATGGCGTGCAGGATTTCTTTCGGCGGCGTCAAATCCTTGATCTCATAACGCAGCACCTTGACGCCCCAGTTTGACGCCGACTCATCAATCGCGCTGACAATGCTTTTGTTGATGTGATCGCGTTCCTCGAAAGTCTTGTCAAGCTCCATCTTGCCGATTACGGAGCGCAGTGTGGTCTGCGCCAACTGCGTAATGGCCGCAATGTAATTCGACGACCCATAGGAAGCCCGCATCGCATCCGTCACCTGGAAATAAAGAATGCCGTCGACCTGCAGTTGGGTATTGTCTCGCGTGATGCATACCTGGCTCGGCACGTCGAGCGGAATTTCCTTCAGCGAATGCTTGTACGCTATCCGATCGATGAATGGCAAAACGATATTCAAACCGGGACCAAGGGTCGCATGATATTTCCCGAGCCGTTCAACGACCCACGCATGCTGTTGCGGCACTACGTTGATTGTCTTGATGACAAAGACCACGGCGATGATGAATAGAACTAGGCTTATGCTTCCGAAACTGAATCCCATGAGCTTCCCCTTTAGTGATTGCTGAACGCGGCGTTGGTGACGTTGGTAACGATAAGGCGGCTTCCGCGAACTTCGTGAATGACGAACTGGCCGGGCGTCGCCGTGCCGCCAGGCAGCAGATCCACATCCCACATCGCGCCCCGATACATGGCACGCGTTGAATAGGCCCCATTCCCTGTCTTTTGCCAATCGGCGATGAGCAGCGTCTGACCAATGTCGAGATTGACGTTGGGATCGCGTGAAACGTCTTCATTGCGGATTTTCCCGAATTTACTGCGACGCAACCCGTAGGTCGCGATGATTCCCACCAATGCCGCAGTCACGAACTGGCCCGGGATAACTGCGCCCACCAGCGCAGCAGTACCGCCCGCAGCCAAGCCTATGCTCATCATCAGCAAGTATAGGGTTCCGGTGAACATTTCGAGGATGAGCAGCACTCCCGCTGCGAGCATCCATATGATCCATTCGCTCATGCGCGTCTCCTTTTCCTTTCATTATCGACAATGTTCCGAAAAAGAAAAACCCTCGCGCCAGAGGCGGGAGGGTTCAACACACAGCAGTACGGCTGTTTTTGTTTATTGTTGTTCGTTTATGAGCATGCGTAGTCTAAACGAAAATTACCTCCAGGAAAACGGTTTTATCCTGCATCCAAAGGGATATAGCCGCCATACAACACCTCGATTCAAGCAATAAACTCACTTCGATGCCGCCAATTTCTGCCACGTGTCGATCACGGTGTCCGGATTCAATGAGATCGAGCCGATCCCTTCCTTCATGAGCCATTCCGCGAAGTCCGGATGGTCCGAAGGCCCCTGACCGCAGATGCCGATGTACTTACCCTGCGCACGGCATGCCGAGATCGCACGTGACAACAACGCCTGGACCGCAGGATCGCGTTCGTCAAAGTCGGCTGCCAGCAGCTCCATGCCGGAATCGCGATCGAGTCCAAGCGTAAGCTGAGTCAGATCGTTGGAGCCGATCGAGAAACCGTCGAAATATTCAAGGAATTCTTCCGCAAGAATCGCATTGGACGGCACTTCGCACATCATGATCACCCGCAAGCCGTTCTCGCCGCGCTTCAAGCCGTTCTTGCCCAGCAGGTTGACGACTTTTTCCGCCTGTCCGAGCGTACGCACGAAAGGCACCATGATCTCCACATTCGTGAGGCCCATGTCATCGCGCACGCGCTTCATCGCGAGGCATTCCATCTCGAACGATTCGGCGAAATCGTGCGCGAGATAGCGCGCCGCGCCGCGGAAGCCGAGCATCGGATTTTCTTCGTCCGGTTCATAGCGGGAACCGCCGATCAGTTTCTTGTATTCGTTCGACTTGAAGTCGGAAA
>JAQGLQ010000381.1 GCA_028292785.1 Noviherbaspirillum sp.
CACGCTCACCAGCGCGCGCTTGACGCCGCGTCGCACCGCCTTGCACGCGACCAGCATTTCATCCATCGTGATTTCCAGCGGATTCGCATGGCCCCAGAGGTTGATGCCCACGGTGTCTCCGACCGACACGATATCCACGCCGGCGCGATCGACGACCTGCGCGATCTGATAATCCCAGGCCACCACTCCGACGATTTTCTTGCCGTCGCGCTTCATCTGCTGAAGGCCGGGAATGGTGACGGTGTTTTCTTTGGATTGCATGGTGTTCCTCTCTTGTTCTGATTTGCCGGGCCGGGTCCGGCCATGCGGGTTGCCGGCGGAAATTTCGCGGCGTACGGGCTTGCTTCCCGTGGCCGCTGAATGGGGTATGTTTCAGAGGTGCGGATACTCGGTCAACAAACCGGATCGCGCCCAGAAGGAGATGATAGAGGCGGCTTGCGGCATTGGCAAGCTTTTTGGACCGGTGTTCCGCAGATAGGAACTTCTCGTGCGGTAGAGCACTGGTCGCGCCTGGAGAAGATTTCTTCCTCCGGGCAGAAGCGGGTTGGGGCGCAAGATGCCGGAAAAAGACGGTCGCGCGCAGCCATCGTCCCCGCGAGAAAACCGGCGCCAAAACCCCGCGCTGCTCCCCCGTCAACGGCACATTTTTATTGACACTGACAAACCGGCAAGTTAAATTACCGCAGTATTTCTATGTAGACCGCTGTTCCACACAAAGGAACAACTGCATAACGCCACGCCCGGCGCAACAAGCAATAGCAGCAACAGCGAATACCGCAACAACAAGACGAGCCCTCCCGCAGCAGCTCCGGACCGCCAGGAAGCGAACGCCCCTGCTCCATCTGCATCTGCATCGGCTTCGTCACACACCAAGAGACAGTCTCCAATGATCATCGATACCCATTGCCATTACACGACTGAGCCGCAGGCGCTTCATGTCTTTCGCGACAAGCAGCTCGCCGGTTTGGCGGACGCCATGCGGAAACCCGCGACGACCGACCTCGGGATCAGCGATGAAGCCATTCTCAAGAGCGTCGAGCCGCAGCTCAAGCTGCAGAAGGAGCGCGGCAGCGACCTGACGGTGTTCTCGCCGCGCGCCGCGGGCATGGCGCATCATGTGGGCACCGAAGCGGTGAGCCAGACCTGGACGCGCATGAGCAATGACCTGATCCACCGCATCTGCACGCTGCTGCCGGACAACTTCGCGGCAGTCGGGCAACTGCCGCAGTTTCCCGGCGTATCGCCGAAGAACTGCATTCCGGAACTCGAGCGCATCGTCAACGAGCTCGACTTCGTCGGGGTCAACCTCAATCCCGACCCCTCCGGCGGTTACTGGACCGACCCGCCGCTGACCGACCGGCATTGGTATCCGATCTACGAGAAGCTGGTCGAACTCAACGTGCCGGCGATGATCCACGTGTCGTCGTCCTGCAATCCGAATTTCCATCACACCGGCGCGCATTACATCAATGCCGACACGACCGCCTTCATGCAGCTCATCCAGGGCAATCTGTTCAAGGATTTCCCGGACCTGAAGTTCGTGATTCCACACGGTGGCGGCGCGGTTCCTTTCCATTGGGGCCGTTACCGCGGCATGTGCCTCAACATGCAGAAAGTGAATCTGCTGGACCATGTGATGAAGAACGTGTACTTCGATACTTGCGTCTACCATCTGCCCGGCATCGAGCTGCTGACCAGCGTGGTGCCGATCGATAACATCCTGTTCGCTTCCGAAATGCTGGGCGCGGTGCCCAGCGTCGATCCGGAAACCGGCCACTACTTCGACGACACCAAGCGCTACATCGACCAGGTGAAGGACCTCAGCGAAGAGAGCCGCTACAAGATCTTCGAAGGGAACGCGCGCAGGGTGTACCCGCGTCTCGACGCATTGCTGACCAAGCGCGGCAATCCCGGCCGCAACGCGGCCTGATCCAACCCACTGCGCTTGGCACGGGCATTCATAAAACCAAAAGGATACGACTTCATGAGTACCACTACCTCTTCCTCCCTGGCGGATATCCGCCGCGACTTCGAGCGCATTTCGCCCGAGATCGTGCAGCGCGCATCGACCTTCGCCTCGTCGATCCTGGCCGACGTCGCAGGCCGTCGCGGCGCGATGGATGCGCGCATCGCTGCGCTCACGCATTCCACCCGCATCGCGGGTCCGGCGTTCACCATCGAAGTCCGTCCCGGCGACAACCTGATGATCCACGCCGCGATCGCCATGGCAAAACCGGGCGATGTGCTGGTGATCGACGGCAAGGCTGACCGCACCTGTGCCTTGATGGGGGCGATCATGATGACTACCTGCAAGAAGCTCGGCCTGGGCGGCGTGATCCTCGATGCGGCGCACCGGGATACCGAAGAGCTCATCGAACTGGGCTTCCCGGTCTATTCCCTGGGCGCCAACCCCAATGGTCCCACCAAGAACGTGCCGGGCCGCATCAACTGGCCGGTCTCCTGCGGCGGCGTGGCCGTCAGTCCGGGTGACCTGGTAGTCGCCGATGCGGACGGCGTGGTGGTGGTGGAACGCGAAAAGGCGGAGTCGCTGCTTGACCTCGCGGCGAAGAAGGTGGCGGACGAGCGCAAGCGCATCGCCGACATCCTGTCGGGCCAGAACATACGGGCGAAATGGCTGGAACCCTCATTGCGCGCGGCCGGCGTGCTGAAGGAAGGCGAGAGCCTGTAACGGCGCTCGCGACATATAGCGACATATACTGAATAAATACGAATCGATAGATCCCTCATTGGAGATGCAATTGTGGAAAAAGTAAAAGCAGCGGTAAAGACAGGTCCGAATCAGATCGAAATCCAGGAATTCCCGATGCCGGAGATTCCGGAAGACGGCGCGCTGATGAAAGTGGAAGTTGCCGGCATCTGCGGCACCGACGTCAAGATGTACAAGGAGGCGCTGAAGACCGGCGGCCCGGTGATCATGGGTCACGAAAATATCGGTTACATTGCCAAGGCCGGCAAGGAGTTCACCGCGCGCAAGGGCTTCAAGGAAGGCG
>JAQGLQ010000413.1 GCA_028292785.1 Noviherbaspirillum sp.
AAAACCGAAATAGTTTTCGATTCTGGTACTTGCGCCGGCTTGGCCGCCGGGCGCTTTTGCATCGAGCACGGCGGTCGACAAGCCTTCCGATGCGGCATAGACCGCGGCGGCGAGCCCCGCCGGACCCGCGCCTACCACCACGACATCGTAGCTTTTGCCGTTCATGCGCTCCGGGCCAAAACCGATCGCATCCGCGGCCCGCCGGTTCGTCGGGTTCTTCAGGACTTGGCCCTGCGCGTCGATGACGACCGGAATGTCGGCGGCGCTGATATGAAACCGATGGAGCAGGTTTTCGATACCGGTATCGTGTTCCAGGTCGAAATAGGCGACCGGTTGGGAATTCCTGCTGAAAAATTCGCGCAGGCGTAACGTATCGCTGCTATGGCGCGATCCGATCACGATCACGCCGCCGTGTTGCTCTTCAAGCAGCGCGACGCGCCGAAGTATGAAGGCGCGCATGATTGTTTCGCTGAGCTCGACTTCGGTAATCATCAGCGTTCGCAGCGACTCTTCGTCGATGGTGATGACATCACAGTCGCTCACCGCACGCGCGGTTGCCATGCGGGCATGCCCGGCCAGCGTACCGACTTCGCCCGTAAACATGCCAGGCCCGATCGTGGCGACCACCTGCGGTCCGTCGACGGTATTGCGCTCGATATTGATATGGCCGGAAAGCATGACCAGCATCGGTGCATGGCGCTCGCCTTCGCGGTACACGATGTCGCCCGCCTTGTACGAACGGCGTTGGCCGTATTCGTTGAATACCGCAAGATGCGCATCGTCAAGGACAGGAAAGATCTGGTGCCATCGATTGGCAATCTCGAAACCGACGTGCGGGGGCGGGCCGGTTGTGGCGCTCATGTTGATACCTGCGGATGCGGAAGCGGACAACTTGTTTTACTCTTTGCCCCTGTGACTTGCAAGCGTCGTCAGCATTCTTGTCCGGAGCAGCGGAAACAGCGGGCAGGAATGTTTTTCACGCGCCTGACGTGCGAATCCCCGGTTCCGCGCCGCATGCCGTCTCAGGAGAAAAACCACCATAACAAGCCGGATGCGGCGGAGCCCAGCACGATGATCACAGGCTCCGGATTTCGCCACGCGACCAGAATGGCGATACCCGCGATTGCCGCCATTTCCAGGCCACCAAGCTTCATGGGAGCAGCCAGCTCCCAGGCGGTGGCCGCGATCATGCCGGCGATGACGAAACTCGCCGGAAGGCTGACGCGCTTGATTACCGATTCGAGTTTCTTGTATCCGTAGATCACGGCGGCGGCACCGACGCATGTGGGCACGATGATTCCTATCATCGCGGCCAGGGCGCCGGGCAATCCGTGCATGTAGTATCCGACTCCCGAAAGAAAGCCCGCCCTGGGACCGGGGCTCAGATAACCCAAGGCGATGGCCCACGCGAAGAGGGAAGATTCCAGCAGTCCTTCGGCAACCCAGCGATCCTGGATCAAGGCGAGCGCGCCGTTGCCGCCGCCGAGAGAAAACACGGTGCTTACCGCGACCACGATCATGATCTCGGCAAGACCGACGGTAGCTGCATTCATTCCGATTCCCCTTCGTCCTTGCGTATCAGGGCAGCGCCTATGATGAATCCCGCCAGCGATGCGATCAGCAGCGGCACGCCGACGATTGCCGCTACGGCCACCGCGAATGCGAGCAGGATGCCGATCGTTTTTTGCCGGTTGTTTACCTTGGCGGCGCGTATCTGATGGTAGGCATTCCCAAACAGGAGGCCGGTCACGCCCAGACCTACCGCCCGCTGGATGGTCGCCAGGGAAGCACCGACCACATCGGGATTGAGCAAGACCACGCCCAGGAGCACGAAGAGGGCTCCCGGGGCGATGAGCGAGGAAGTTGCGACGGCGCTGCCACGCCATCCACTCAGGCGAAAACCGACTATTCCGCCGAACGCCAGGAATTTAGGCGCGGGGATCAATGTGGCCGCCACCATCAAGGTCTGCTGTTCTTCCATGGTGAGCCAGCGTTTGCGACGCACCAGGGTATCTTCAAGCTTCCGCGTCGATGCCCACATGCCGCCAAACGTGGTCGCCCCGATCACGAAAAAGGTGATGCACAGGTCGAACAGCTTGACCGGGCGCTTGTCCATGGCAGATTCTTCTAGCGTTCCTGCCACTCCTTGAGCGGGATCGATCGGCATGAAATTCCTTGCAATGAAAAGAATCGGTGGATCGGGTCGGACACGTCGTGGAGGTTTCAAAAAAAGCGACAAATGATGACACTTAAGGAGCGGCTTGTCGACGAGGGGGAAGCTGATGCCGTAACCCGCGCGGCCGAGCATGGCCGGCGTCATTTCAGTATCGCGTAAATGCTGCTGTAGTCGTCGGTCCATGGGCGGATTTTCGTGTCCGTCTCCAGTGGCTCGATATCGTCGCTAAGCGTTGCATGATCGAAGACATCGCTACTGTCGCTGATGAGTACCCAGGTGGAAGAGGCCTGCCGATTATCGTCATCCTTTTCCGACTCTATGACGCGGGCTTCCTTTCGATAATGATCGACGGCATGCTTCACCACAGGCGCGAGATCGAGGTTTCGGTTCGATATATGTACCGCGAGAACGCCGCCCGGTTTCATGTGGCGGAAGTAGACCGCAAACGCTTCCTGTGTGAGCAGGTGTACCGGGATGGAGTCGCCCGAGAAGGCATCCACCAGCAGGACGTCGAAACCCTGGGGCGATTCGCGTTCGAGCGAAAGCCGCGCATCGCCGAGCACGGTTTCCACCGTTGCCGGGCTGTCGCGCAGATAGGTGAATTGCGATCGCGCGAGTTCGAGGACGAGCGGGTTGATTTCATAAAACCGATAGTAGTCGCCGATGCGGCCATAGGCGGCCATGGTGCCCGCGCCAAGTCCTATCACGCCGATTCGCTGCGCCCGCGCGGGGCGCCTGGTGGCCAGCACCGCCATGCCCGCTCCGCTCTTGTCGCCATAGTAGGTGGTCGGCATGTGGCGCCGTTCTCCTTCCAGGTACTGCGCGCCGTGCAGGATCGCGCCATGGACCAGCTGCCTTTCCTTGTGTCCTGCGACATAGGTGTCCATGACGCCCAGCGTGCCATAGAAATTGCGGGCCAGGATATGCCGGTTGCCGGTCTGACGGGCGAGGCCGACCGCCGCCGGGATCGTGATGAGTGCCACAGCGATTGCCGCCGCTTTGGCCCATAGCCGTCTTCCGGCTGCGCGCCCCGGCGCGTCGCTTCGCCCGTGCTGAGCCAGCGCCACGATCAATAGCGCGATTGCCAGCGCCGCGAGCGGCAGTTCGTAATTGCTGTTAAGCATACGCGGGGCCGCGATGGCAACGAATGCGCCGCCCACGGCTCCGCCCACCGCGATCATCAGATAGAACGAAGTCAGATGCGCCGGAGGGGGCTTCATGCGCGCCAGTTCGCCATGGCACAGCATGCATGAAACGAAAAGACCAATGGAGTAGAGCGCGACCGGCACCCATACGCCGTCCTCGGTAATCGTTTTCACTAGGTCATAACTCATCACCCCGAGCCATATGATGAACGCGAACAGGTAAAAACGCCTGCGGTACCAGCGGCCTCCCTCGAAGCAAAGGATGAAGCTGAGCAGATACAGTGCGAGTGGCAGCACCCACAGGAAGGGCACCGGCGCCACATTCTGCGTCAGGTGGCTGGTCACTCCCATCAGAAGCACGGTCGGACAGGCCGCGAGCGACGCCCACAAGACCAGACTGCGCGCATCCGGGCCCGCGCCGCCGGCAGGAATTGCATCCCGTTGCGCCCGCACGCCGCGCCACGCGAGCAATGCGCAGAGCACGGCGAAGACCGTGTAGGTCCCCGACCATGCCGCCGACATCTCGGGTATCGTGAGCCGAGGTTCGAACGCGACCGGGTAGCTGAGCAGGCCGAGCATGGAACCGAAATTCGACAGGGCGAACAGGCGATAGGGCAGCATGCCGGATTTCTCACGCGCAAACCACGCTTGCAATAGCGGACCGGTGGTGGAAAGCAGGAAATACGGCAGGCCGACTGCCGACGCCATCAGCCCGATGATCAGCCAGGTCGGGTCCTCGCCGCCGGCCGGCTTCCATGCGGGGTTCAGTGCGATCGGCAGCATCGAAACACTGGCCGCCAGCAAGGCAATATGCAACAGCGCCTGATTGCGCGAAGCGAGCAGGCGGGTGGTCCAGTGCGCGTAGAGGTAACCGAGCAGCAGAAGCACCTGGAAGAACAGCAGACAGGTGCTCCATACCGCGGCGGAACCGCCGAACCACGGCAACAGCATCTTGCCTATCACCGGCTGTACCTGGAACAGAAGAAAGGCACTGAGGAAAATCGTGCAGGCATAGAGAAGAATCAGCACTGCGCGTGTACTACCGCTTTTCTCGCTCATCGTCCCCTTCCCATGGATTTTTCCGTCCGACGCCTCCACCGCATATCATGCGTGCCGCCGTCTGTCGCAGGCTTGCGGCGGGCCGCACGGATGGCGATCGGTTGCGCCTCTCAGCGGGCAAATGCGTAGCCCGACCTCGTTCTCTTCGCGCGGTACATTGCCTTGTCGGCGCTCTTGATCAGGTTATCCCCGCTGATTGCGTTGGTCGGATAGAGCGCGATGCCGATGCTCGCGCCGATGCTAGGACTGATCGCGAGATCGCGGATGCGTACCTCACAGGGTTCCTGGATCACAGCGATCAGCTTTTCCGCGATCATCGCCGCGTCCTCTGCGTCGCGTATCTCCATCAGGAGATACAGGAATTCATCGCCGCCGTGGCGGCATACCGTATCGTCCTCGCGGGTATTTTTCCTGAGCCGCTTCGAGATAGTCTGCAGCACGAGGTCGCCGATGTCATGTCCATAGGCGTCGTTGATGCTCCTGAAGTCGTCCAGATCGACGAACATCACGGCGATCGTCCAGCCATGGCGTCGGGCCTGCGCCAGCCCGTGTTCGAGGCGGTCATTGAACAGCACTCGATTCGGCAGGCCGGTCAACGGATCGTGGAAGGCTGCGTGGCGCGCCGCTTCTTCCAGCTTCTTGATTGCAGCCAGCTGATGTTCGAGCGCTTGCCGTTCACGCACTTCGCCTTCCAGCGCCTGGTTGACCACCGACAGCTCTTCCGCAGCGACCTGGACGCGGGTTTCGACGGTCTCGCTTTTCTCGAGGGCGGTTTCCACGGCGGGCAGGGTATCGCGTCCGCCCAGTTCCTGCTTCAGCACGGAATTCACGGTGGATAATTCTTCCGCGCATTTTTCCACCATGTTTTTGATGTGCGCGCTCTGGTCCAGGACCTGCGTCAAGGAACGGGCCATGGTCGCGGAATTCGGCAAACGCGGTTTTTGGTTATCCGTCATGCGCAGATGTAAGGTAGAAATGTAGCCATTTAGACTACAAATCCGTCAGTGCGTTCGACCAAGAGTTATCCTGCGCCGCATGCGTTCAGCCGACAAGCTGCCGGTACAGCGGCAGCAGCTTCTTTGCCGCCGTGTCCCAGCTCAGTTCCTGCCGCATGCCGCGGCGTTGCACCTCGATCCAGTCCTCCCTGCGGCCATATAAAGCGAATGCGCGGCGCACCGCCGCGGTGAAGGATTCCGTATCAAAGCGGTCAAAGATGCAGCCGGTGGCCGATCCATCCGCCAAGTTTTCCAGCGAGGCGTCGGTAACGGTATCGGCCAGGCCGCCAACACGCCGTACCAGCGGCAGCGTGCCGTACCGCAGACCATAGAGCTGCGTCAATCCGCACGGCTCGAACAGCGAGGGCACCATGATCACGTCGCAGCCGGCCACGATCCGGTGCGCCTTGTCTTCATCGAAGCCGATCTGCACCGATACCGATTCCGGACGCGCGGCGGCGACCTCGCGAAATGCGCTTTCAAGCTGCGGATCGCCGCTCCCCAGCAGCACCAGCTGTCCGCCACGATCGAGGATTTCGTGCAGTCCGGCCAGCACCAGGTCGAGCCCTTTCTGGTGGGTCAGGCGGCTGACGACGCCGAACAGCGGCGTCTGGTTCTGCACCGCCAGCCCGGTTTCCTTCTGTAGCG
>JAQGLQ010000447.1 GCA_028292785.1 Noviherbaspirillum sp.
CCTCATGCGGGACCGCTGCCTGCACCAGTGAAGGCATCAACAATACCAGCAGCAGCGCCAACAGGAGCACCAGCGGCACGTGCAGAATGCGGAATGAAAAAGACATGTAAAACTCCTGCTTGCGCTATGCGGTTCTCAGCCCCGTTTCACGGCTTGGCCCTGCCGTATTCATTCTGGAGATGATTGCGATTGGCGATCGCCGCCATCCACGCCAGCCTGTCGTTATGAAAATGAGTTTGCTGCGGCAAGTTGTCCTGCTTGCCCTGATATTCGCCATGCACCCACGGCGGATGCTGATCGACTTCGAGGCAGCCGCATAGCAGCAGTGCAAGCACGCCGGCGACGCAGGAACGAAGCGGTCTCATGTCGGAAACTTTCGCGGCTGGTTCTGCGTATCGTCCGGACGCTGGTTGGTGCGGGGGCCTTCTCCCTTGTGCTGCACCTGTCCGCCGTTTTTCCTGGTGCTGTACGCAATCCTCCAGCCCCACAGTTCCGGGCCGTAGCCGCGGGTTTCCACGCGCTCTCGATAGATGTCGCCGATGATATCGGCTTCGCCGCCGAGCAGCGCCTTGGTGCCGCACTGCTCGGCGCATACCGGCAGCTTGCCTTCGGCGATGCGGTTGCGTCCGTATTTCTTGAACTCGGCTTCGGAGTTGTCGGCTTCCGGGCCGCCCGCGCAGAAAGTGCACTTGTCCATCTTGCCCCGGTGATTGAAGGCGCCGGTCGCGGGAAATTGCGGCGCGCCGAACGGGCAAGCGTAAAAACAATAGCCGCAGCCTATGCACTGGTCCTTGTCGTGCAGGACGATGCCATCCGCCGTGTGATAGATGCAGTTGACCGGGCATACCGCCAGGCATGGCGCGTCGGTGCAATGCATGCAGGCCACCGAGATCGAGTGCTCGCCCGGCAGTCCATCGTTGATGGTGACGACACGCCGGCGGTTCACGCCCCACGGCGTTTCGTTCTCGTTCTTGCAGGCGGACACGCAGCCGTTGCAATCGATGCAGCGCTCGGTATCGCACAGGAACTTCATTCTTGCTGCCATTGCCTTCTCCGTTTCAGATAGCGGCGCCGCCTCAGGCTTTCGCCAGGCGGCATAGCGAAACCTTGGTTTCCTGCATCATCGTGACGACGTCGTAGCCATAGGTCCAGCCGGTGTTCGCCGCTTCGCCGAGCACGATCGGAGCAGCGCCCTCGGGATAATTCGAGCGCAGGTCCTGCCCCATCCACCAGCCGCCGAAGTGATAAGGCATCCACACCAGGCCGGCCGGCACCCGCTGCGTGACCATCGCCATCATCTTGAGCCGCGCGCCCGAAGGAGTTTCGACCCATATGTATTGGCCCGTCTTCGCGCCGATCTGGGCGGCGTCATGCGGATTCACCTCGACG
This sequence comes from Noviherbaspirillum sp., assembly GCA_028292785.1. Next base: position 1,390 of record JAQGLQ010000447.1, read on the forward strand.
AACATGTTTTGCTGCAGCTCCGCCAGCCACGGATTGGAACGGGTCTCGTCGCCGCCGCCTTCATATTCGACCAGGCGGCCGGAGGTCATGATGAGCGGAAAGGCCTTCGAGAAATCCATCGCCTGCACCGACTTGTAGAGTGTCGGCAAGCGCCAGAAATTCGCCTTGTCGTCGTAGGTCGGATATCTGGCCGCCAAGTCGCGGCGCGGCGTCATCAGCGGCTCGCGATGCACCGGTATCGGATCAGGAAAATTCCATACATTGCAGCGCGCCCGCGCATTGCCGTACGGCGCGCAGCCATGCTTCATGGCGACGCGGATGATGCCGCCGGACAGATCGGTCTTCCAGTTCTTTCCTTCCGCCTGCTCCTGCTCTTCCGGCGTCAGTTCGCTCCACCATCCGAGCTTCTTGAGGAAGACATGGTCGAATTCCGGATACCCGGTATCGATGTCGCTGCCCTTGGTTGCCGAGCCATCGGCCGCCAGCAGCGATTCGCCGTCGTGCTCCACGCCCCAGTTCGCGCGGAACGGCAAGCCCCCTTCCATCACATGCTTGGACAGGTCGTACAGGATCGGCGTACCCGGATGCTTCATTTCCGGCGTTCCCCAGCAGGGCCAGGGCAGTCCGTAATAATCGCCCTTGCATGGTCCCGACTCGGCGCGCAGAGTGGTTGGATTGAAAGTATGTTTGTTCCGCATGTGCAGCTTCAGCCGTTCCGGCGAGCAGCCGGTATAGCCGATGGTCCAGCAGGAGCGGTTGATCTCGCGAAGAATGTCCTCTATCGCGGGCTCATCGTTGACCACCTTGATGTTCTTCACCAATTGCTCGGCGAAACCGAATTTCTTGGCGAAGCGATACATGATCTCGTGATCGGTCTTGCATTCGAACAGCGGCTGGATCACCCGTTCGCGCCACTGGATGCTGCGGTTGGAGGCGGTCACCGATCCTTCGGTCTCGAACTGCGTGGTCGCGGGCAGCAGATAGACGCCATTCTCGCGCCCATGCATCGCCGCCGTCATGGTCGGATACGGATCGATCACCACCAGCAGGTCGAGCTTCTGCATCGCCGCCTTCATGTCCGGCAGGCGCGTCTGGCTGTTCGGCGCGTGCCCCCAATAGACTACCGCGCGCAGTGTGTTCGGCTGATCGACGTAGTCGTTCCGTTCGAGCACGCCGTCGAACCAGCGCGACACCGTCATGCCCGGCTTCTCCATCAGTTCCTTCGACGCGTAGCGCGACACCAGCCATTCATAGTCGACGCCCCAGACCTTGGCGAAATGTCTCCATGCGCCTTCCGCCAGGCCGTAATAACCGGGTAGCGAGTCCGGATTGGGCCCCACGTCGGTCGCGCCTTGCACATTGTCGTGACCGCGATAGATATTCGCACCGCCGCCGGCCACGCCGATATTGCCGAGGACCAGTTGCAGAATCGAGAGCGCGCGCACATTCGCGGTGCCGACATGATGCTGGGTAATGCCCATGCACCAGACCACCGAGGAGGGTTTATTGGTTGCCAGCGTTTCGGCGGCAAGACGAACGTCGGCCTCGGCCACGCCGGTGACTTCAGTGACCTTGTCCGGCGTCCACTTCGCGACCTCCTTGCGCACGTCGTCGGGGCGGTAGGTGCGTTGCGCGAGGAACTCTTTGTCGTCCCACCCGTTCTCGAAAATATGCCACAGCATGCCCCATACCAGCGCGATGTCGGTACCGGGGCGCACCCGCACATAGTGATGCGCGAAACGGGCGGTGCGGGTGAAGCGCGGATCGATGACGATCATTTTCGCGCCCAGTTCCTTCGCATGCAGGAAGTGCAGCATCGAGATCGGATGCGCCTCGGCCGGATTGGAGCCGATGAACAGCACCGCCTTGGTGTGGTGAAGGTCGTTGAACGAGTTCGTCATCGCGCCGAACCCGTAGGTCTGCGCCACGCCGGCCACCGTGGTGGAGTGGCAGATGCGCGCCTGATGGTCGCAATTGTTGGAACCCCACATCGACACGAACTTGCGCAACAGGAAAGCCTGCTCATTGTTATGTTTGGAAGAGCCGATCCAGAACACCGCGTCCTGTCCGGCCTGCTGCCGTATCTGCAGCAGCTTGTCGCCGACTTCGTCGATGGCCTGTTCCCAGCTGATGCGCTGGTATTTGCCGTTGACCAGCTTCATGGGATAGCGCAGGCGGCGCTCGCCATGCCCGTGCTCGCGCACCGAGGCGCCTTTCGCGCAATGCGCGCCCATGTTGATCGGCGAATCGAATGCGGTATCCTGCCGGACCCAGACGCCGTTCTGCACCACTGCCTCGACCGAGCAGCCGACCGAACAATGGCTGCACACCGTATGCTTGATTTCCGTGGCGCCGCCGGCCGCGGCTTTCGCGTCGGCGGCCTGTGCGGGCTGAATGACGTTCAGCGGCAGATGACGCGCCAATACGCCGGCACCGGCGGCAACTCCGGCGCGCAGCAGAAACGAACGACGGTTCATGGTTGCGTTCGCCGCTCGGGCAAATTCTTTTTGCAATGGAGCGGCGCCTTCCGACGCGCCGGTTTTTTTCATCAGCGACACGAAGCCAGCCCTCTACCAATAACGCGCGCAGCGATAATAGTTACGGATATGTTCGGTTTCCCGGTAGCCGCTGCCGGCCGGCTCGGGGGTAGCCGGAATCGCGACCGTCGCCGCTTCGGCAATGGCGCCGCGGCCCATGAGCGCCGCTACGGCTCCTATGGCGCCCGCGCCGCGCGCCGCGCGCAGGAATTTACGGCGGGTGGCATCGACTTCCTCGATGCGTGCATCGTGCCTGTTCATCGGTATCACCTGATCGTTCACTTGCTCAGTTCAGAACTTCTTCCATGTCGAATGCCTGCGACTCGATCGAGAAAAACGCCTCGACGAAATCCGCCACCTGCCGATAGAAG